>DAOWCC010000082.1 GCA_030639665.1 Elusimicrobiota bacterium
TATATTTCGTGCTTTCAGTCTTTCGTGCCTTCGTGGTAGTGTTTCATAAAGAGTTCCGCCGGAATGGCGGTTAATTTAAGGAGAGATGGTTTATGGCTAAAAATTTGATTCCCGATGGGTCCGAGGTTTATTTTGACGGTAAGAATTATGATGCCGAAAATTTTACGATTAAAGATGATATTCCGTTTTATATTGAAATGGCCAAAAAAGCCGGGGGGCCTGTTCTTGAAATAGCTTGCGGAACGGGAAGAATAACCATTCCCGCGGCCAAAGCCGGCGCGGATATAATGGGGCTTGATTTTTCCGCGGCGCTGCTTGCTCACGCGGAAGAGAAAAGCAAAAAAGAAGATTTGAAAATAAAATGGGTAAAAGCCGATTGCCGGAATTTTAAACTGGGGCGGAAATTTGACCTCATATATATGCCTTTTAATTCCATGCAGCATCTTCATGACAGAGTTTCAATTGAAAGAATGTTTTCTTGCGTTAAAAAGCATCTTTCTAAAAAAGGGAAATTCATAGTTGATGTGTTTAATCCCAATCCTCACTTTCTTGACAGGGATAATAAGGAACTTTTTCCGGTAGGCTATTATAAAGATCCGCATACGGGCAAGGATATGCTGGTTAATGAGCAATATTTCTATGATAAGGCGAATCAGACCGCTAATATCGTATGGCATTATAAAAGAGGGAAAAAGCGTTTGTTTTCCAAAAAGCTCAATATGCGCTGTTTTTTTCCAATGGAGTTTGACAGTTTATTCCATTATAACGGGTTTAAAGTCCTTTATAAATATGGCTCCTTTAAGAAAACAAAATTTGATTCCAATAGCCGGCATCAAATAATTGTAAGCAAGGCATATTAAGGAATAACTGGAAAGGTCTTGATTTCAGGCCTCTTGATTGAGCTTTTGGCGTATTTTTATTGAAAGAGGGGCTTGAAATTTGCTATTCTTACTCTACTATGAATACTTACGAACTTATAATAATACTCAATCCTCAGATATCTGATACTGAAGTCGGCGAATTTATAGAGAAAACCAAAAAACTTGTCATAGATGAAAAAGGCGAAGTTATTTCTGAAGACAAGCTTGGCAGAAGAAAGTTATCCCACGCCATAAACAAAAGCCGGGATGGTTTTTATGTCTTTTTCAAAATGAAAGCCGAGGCGGATACGCTTAAAAATATTAAGCGTCATTTAAAGCTGCAGGAAACAGTTCTGAGAACTATGTTTTTTAAAACCGGCAAAGTATTGGCTTTAAAGAAATAATTGCTGAAAAATCTCCCTGTGGTTTCTTAAATATGGAAACAAAACATGGGTTGAAGGATAATTTATGAATATAAGAATTCCGGAGCAGAATTATGTTTTGCTTACAGGCAGACTCACCAGAGATCCCGATTTGCGTTATACGGGAAAAGGTATGCCGGTTTGCTCTTTCGATATAGCTGTCAATAAAAACTATAAAGACAAGGCCACCGGAGAGTGGAAAGAGAAAGCGACTTTTGTGGGTATTGTTGCCTGGGGTCCGATGGGTGAGAGATCGGGCGAGAAACTTAAGAAAGGCAGTCCCGTGCATGTGGAGGGAAGCTTGGAAAGTTCCGAGTATACCGATAGAGAAGGAAATAAAAGAAAAGTTCTTAAAATAAACGCTAAAAGAATACAATTTCTCGCTGTTGCTTCAAAGGATGATTCCCCCGCGGGAAATGGAAGCGAAGTAGGGGCCGCGGCAAGTGAAAAAACATCTGATGATTCAGGAATAGATGAGGTTCCTTTTTAAGATTTTTAATATTACGGAGAGCATAATATGAACGAAACAAACAGACCATCAAGACCGGGAACAAGACCCCCCGCCCGCGGCGGCAGCGGCGACGCAAAAAGGCGTTTTCGCGGAAAAAGATTTACTCCCAGAAGAAAAGTATGCAGACTTTGCGCTGACCATATAGATCATGTTGATTATAAGCAGCTGCAGATTGTTAAAACTTTTGTCGCTGATAGCGGCAAGATACTTTCTCGGCGTATAACGGGCACATGCGCCAAACATCAAAGGCAGATTACAAGAGCGATTAAAGTAAATAGAAATCTTGCCATTTTACCCTACAGCGGTTAATTTATTCGTAAACATAAACCGGTTTGCGGTAAAAGTTTACGCTGATATTAACAAGCGTCATTAATTATAACAGGAGTTTTTATGAAAGTAATTCTTAAAAAAGATATTCCAAGTCTCGGTAAAGCGGGAGAAATCAAAACTATAAAAGACGGCTATGGCCGAAATTATCTGGTTCCCAAAGGATTTGTTGAAATCGCCACGGAAGGGGTTGTTCGTTCCTGGAAATTAAGCGCGGAAAAAAGAAAAAAAAGAATAGAGCAGGAAAATGAGGCGTTAAATAAAGTAGCCGAAAAAATTTCAGCCATTACGCTTTCTTTTTCAAGGCCTGTTTCTGAAGATGAAACTATCTTTGGTTCCGTGGCAAAAAGCGATATCGTTAAGAGTTTAAAGGCCGCCGGCATAGAGATTCATAAGGATATGGTGAATTTGGACGCGTCCATAAAGGCTTTAGGTAATTCCGAGGTTGAGATAGTTCTCAAATCCGGTATTGCCGCCAAAGTTAAAATTGTAGTAACCGCACACAATAAATAAATTTTAGGGGAATTTTATGAGCCATATGAAAGTCCCTCCGCATTCAACCGAAGCCGAAATGGCGGTTTTGGGAGCTATGCTTATAGACAAAGACTCTATAGTCATGTCTTCGGAAATTCTTCAACCGAAGGATTTTTACAGCGAAATAAATAAGAAAATATTTGACGCCATAGGCGAGTTATTCGGTAAGAATAAGCCTGTGGATATTGTCACATTGATAGAGGAATTAAAAAAACAAAATAAGCTTGAAGACCTTGGCGGTGAAAAATATCTGGCCGATTTGATGGAAAAGGTCTCAACGCCCGCTCATACCCGCAATTACGCCAAAATAGTAAAAGAAAAAGCCCTTTTAAGGGAGCTTATAAATGTCTCCGCTTCCGTTATTGAAAAATCATTTTCAAATCAGGAACCGGTTGAGAATATTTTGGATTATGCGCAAGCCCAGATGATACAAGTCGCGCATAAAACCACCGATCACGGATTTTCCTCAGCCGCGGATATATCACAGGATGTTTTAGAGCGTATTGAAAAAGCTTCTCTTAATCCCGGAGCCGCGATGGGCGTTCCAACCGGTTTTAAGTGGTATGATGAGATGACCGGCGGTTTTCAAAAATCCGAGCTTTCAATTTTAGCCGCTAGGCCCAGCCAAGGTAAAACGGCAATGGCTTTAAATATCGCCTATCACGCGGCTGTCAAAAGTAAAAAGAAAACCACCATTGCGTTTTTTTCCCTGGAAATGGACCAGAATTCTCTTTTTGAGAGAATGATTTGCAGTTCAGCCGGGGCTGATGTGGCAAAAGTTCGAAGAGGCAATTTTCCCAGAGAAGATTTTCCAACTTTAACCGCCGCTATAAGCGAAATGGGGCAGTCTTCAATATGGATAGACGACTCCTCCAATCTTGATATTCTGGATATAAGAAACAGAACCAGAAAATTAGCCAATCAACTTAAAAATAAAGGCGAGGAACTGGGCTTGGTTGTCATAGATTATCTGCAACTTATAAAAGGGACGGGACAGCGTGAAAGCAGGCAGCAGGAAGTTTCTGAAATATCAAGATTGCTTAAAGATCTTGCTAAAAGTCTTAAGGTTCCGGTTCTGGCCTTGTCGCAGTTAAATAGAAAAAGTGAAGATAAAGGCAGGGAAGGCGGACGGCCTCAATTAGCGGATTTAAGGGAATCGGGTTCTTTGGAACAAGATGCCGATGTGGTGGCTCTTATATGGCGGCCCGAATTTTATAATGAAGATAAGTCGATTGCGGCCAAAACGGTGCTAATCATTGCTAAACAGAGAAACGGTCCGGTCGGAACGGTTAATTTGAATTTTATTGAAAAATCCACAAAGTTTGTTAATCCCGCTCCTGAAGGAATGCAACCTATTGAAGATGAGATAGCGCTATAGCGTTGTAATCTTTATTATGGCTGATACGAAAATTCTAAGACCTACATGGGCGCAAATAAATCTTTCCGCGCTTAAAAATAATATATTAAAAATTAAGGAAATAGTCGGTCCTCAAAGTGAATTGCTTTTGGTTATTAAAGCCAATGCTTACGGCCATGGCGTTTTGCCCATTGCGCGCTTTATTGAAAAAGAAAAGTTGGTATGGGGTTATGGCGTGTCTTCTGTTGAAGAAGGTATTGTTTTAAGAAAAGAGGGGATATCTTCGCCCATTTTAATATTGGGAAGTTTGTTTCCTTTTGAAAGTTTTATTGAGGCGATAAATCATGATTTGACGGTAACCATTTCAAGTATGGACGCGGCCGCTCAGATTGTGAAGGCTTCTGAAAGTTTGGGAAAAAAAGCCATATGCCATATTAAACTTGAGACGGGCATGGGACGAATCGGAGCGAGAAGACCGGCGGCGGTTGAAATTCTTAAAAAATTACTTTCATCTTCAGATGTTTCCGTCGGAGGCGTATATACGCATCTTTCAAGCAGTGATACGGATATGGCTTTCACTAATCTTCAACTTTCCTATTTTAATGAAACGCTTAAGGATTTTGCGCGATATAAAACCAAGGATATTATCAGGCATACGGCTAATTCTTATGCCGCGATAAATATTCCTTCAAGCAGATTTGATATGGTCAGATCGGGCTATGCCTGTTATGGTCTTATGGACGGTTTTGAGCCCGTTTTGTCGCTTAAGACAAGAATAGTATTTCTCAAGAATGTGAGAGAAGGCTCTTTTATCAGTTATAATAAAACTTTTAAATGTGTCGGGCCGATGAAAATAGCGACTCTTCCCATAGGTTATGCCGACGGTTATTTTAGAAAATATTCAAACAACGGAGATGTTCTAATAAAGGGGAAAAGGTGCGCTGTTCTCGGCGCCGTTACAATGGATATGATAATGGTTGATGTTTCCGATATCGAAAATGTTTTAATAGGAGATGAGGCGGTGATTATAGGCGGTCAAGGAACGGAGCGCATAAGCGCGGGTGAATTGGCGCGAAAAGCAGGAACTTCTTCCTATGAAATTGTTACGCTTATCAGCGCGAGAGTGCCCAGGGTATATGAATAGTAATTGAGTAATTAAGTAATTAAGTATGGATTAAAGAATGTTTGGAATTTATTAATTATGAGATATTTTTTTCAACAATTGGGCCATGGTTTTATTCCATTATTTAAGGCGACCGGAAAAGTCACTTTAATGGTGAAATCCGTTATTGTATGGTTATTTAAATCTAAGCTTGAGTTTGAGGAAATTATTAAGCAGTCGGTCAGAATAGGTTCGGATTCTCTTATTGTGGTGTGTCTTATCAATTTTTTTACGGGTATGGTTCTCGCTCTTCAGACGGGATACAGTTCCAAGAGTTTATTTAATGAGCCTTTATATATAGGTACCATTGTGGGTTTTTCCATAGTAAAGGAGTTGGCTCCGGTGCTTACGGCCATTGTGGTGGCGGGCAGGGCCGGCGCCGCCGTTACGGCTGAAATAGGCACGATGAAAGTTACCGAACAGCTTGACGCTTTGCATACTCTCGGCACAAATCCGGCCAGATATTTGCTTATACCGAGATATATAGCTTTTATTGTTACTCTTCCTCTTTTGACGGTATTCGCGGATTTTTTAGGTATATCGGGCGGGTTTGTGGTGAGTCTCGTTAAACTTGGCGTTCCAAGCACGGTTTATTGGAATGATATTTTTACTTTCATGGATATTTCCAATTTTATGCACGGGTTTTTGAAGTCTATATTTTTTGCTTTTATTATCGCCACGGTTTCATTTCATAAAGGCCTTGGCACTAAGGGCGGAGCCGAGGGCGTAGGCAAGGCCACAACCGATTCGGTTGTGACCAGTATGGTTCTTATTTTGGTTTTTGATTATTTTATATCGGCGGCGTTCGTGTTTGTGGGAATAATATGATTGAAATTAAAAATTTAGTAAAAAAATATAATGATAAAATCATTCTTAACGGAATTAACGCGGATATTTCAGACGGTGAAATATTCAGCATTATGGGGCCTTCGGGCAGCGGGAAGAGCACATTTATAAAATGCCTTGTGAAACTTGTGTTTCCCGACAGCGGGCGGATTATTGTGGACGGAGAAGATGTTTTAGGTGGTAAAAATGAATTTGAATTGGCAAGGATGCGCAGGAATTTCGGTTATTTATTTCAAGACGGGGCCTTATTTGATTCTCTTAATGTTATGGAAAATGTTTGTTTCGGTTTGAGGTATTTGACGGATATAGAATCGTCAAAGTATGAGCGAATAGCCAAAGAGAAACTGTCTCTTGTGGGGCTTAAAGATATCCAATCATTGAGGGTTTCTGAACTTTCCGGCGGAATGAAAAAAAGAGTTGCACTGGCCAGAGCGATAGCGTCCGAGCCAAAGTATATTCTTTATGACGAGCCGACTACCGGTCTTGATCCCGTCAGTTCCGAGAAAATAAGCGAGCTTATTGTCAGCATGCAAGAAAAGCTTGATATTACATCCATAGTGGTTACACATGATTTGAAATTGGCTTTTACCATTTCAGACAGAATAGCTATGCTTCATGATGGAAAATTTGATTTAGCCGGCAGTCCCGGCGATTTAAAAAAATCGGAAGACCCTTTTGTGAAAAAGTTTATTAAGGATTCGATTTGTCACGATATGAAAGATGTAAAGAATAAATAGTAAAAAAGCTGAATTTTTAACACATATAATTTATATAATTTGAAGTTGTAATTAAGGCGCGACAAACGGACTCCTTATAAGAGGGGTTTAGCGAATGTCCGCCTAAGGCGGAAAGCGAGCGACGATGAAACGGTGCGACAATAATGGGTAATGAAACTAAAATAGGAATATTTGTTCTGGTAGGGGTGGTTCTTTTTGGAACGGCCATTTTCCTATTGGGTGATTATTCGTTTAAGAGTTTTTATCAGGTGGATATTGAATTTAATGATGTTGCCGGACTTCCCGATAAATCCATGGTTAAGCTTTCGGGCGTGGAAGTCGGCAAGGTTAAAAGAATTTATATGGAAGATGGCGGCGTGATTGTTCAGGTGAGTATTTTTGACGGAATTAAGATTTACCGCGATGCCAGATTTTTCATAGGTTCAACAAGTATTATCGGCAGTAAATATCTTCAAATTGATCAAGGCAGCCGTTTCGCGGGTATTATAAAAAAAGGTGATCGCGTAAAAGGCGAGAATACTCTATCTTTAGATAGAGCTCTCACGGCGGCTATAGCGGATGTCCGCAAAATAATAGGCAGTTTCGACGGTGAGAGTATTGGAGCTAATCTTAATAATTCGCTTGCCAATTTAAGAGAGATTACCGCCAATATCAATCAGATTGTCGCCACTTCAAAACCGCATGCGGAAAATATCATGGTAAGATTGGATAGTTTGACGGCAAGGCTTGATGATGTGATGGAAAAAACCAATAAGATAATGACCAAAATAGATAATGGAGAGGGAACTATTGGCGCTCTAATGAGCGATAAGACAATGAAAGATGATGTTGCCGGCACTATTTCAAATCTTAAAGAGGCGACAGCTTCCGCCAAAGACGCTTTGGGAAGAATTAAGGGCTTTAGAACTTATTTTGAAGTTGGCGCGAAATATGAGCCGCTCATTTATGCTTCTAAAATCAAAGCGGGGGTTAAAATATATCCGAGAGACGGAAAATATTATTATCTTGGCGCTTCCAATCTTATAAATACGAAAAATATTAAAAGAGGTACGGACTATAGTAAAAGAAATACGGTGGATGCTTTATTGGGCTGGGAATGGGGAGATATTGATTTTTATGCCGGCGCTTTAAGCGGAGCGGGCGGAGCGGGTATAAAATACAGCCCTTTTCATTCCGTCTCGGTTCTGGATAAATTGACTTTTTTGTTTGAAGCCTCCGATATTTCAAGAAACAGATATATTAAAGGAAGACGCTTTGATTCTCCGATTTATACGGTGGGAGCGGATTATAAAGTAAGTAAATATATTTCGACCGGAATAAAAGTGGAAGATTTGGCCGAAACAAAAAGATTGAACTATAATGCCAGCATCATTTTTGAAGATAAAGATATTGCTTATCTTTTTGGTTTTGCTTCTCTCGCGTCCGTAACAAAATAGAGTAAATACATAATGGTTAAATTTAAGACAATTTATAAGTGTCAGGAATGCGGTTATACTTCTTCAAAGTGGGCGGGCCAATGTTCCGACTGCGGCGCGTGGAATTCTTTCGTGGAAGAGGCCGAGCAGGTACTTTCAAAGGCCGCGATAAAAAACAGGACGATGACGGAATTTTCGTCAAAAATTTTAAAGCTTTCCGATGCTTGCATTGTAAATGAAAAATATATTTTAACCAATATCCCCGAGCTTGACAGGGTGCTTGGCGGCGGAATAATAAATGGACAAGTGGTGCTTCTGGCAGGGCCTCCCGGAATAGGCAAATCCACTCTTATGTTAGAGGCGGCAAAATCATGGAACGCTTCACAAGGAAAATCTTCCGTGCTGTATATTTCAGGAGAAGAATCTCCAAGCCAGATTTCTGCAAGAGCCAAAAGGTTATCGGTGAAATCCGATAGTATATATATATTGTCGGAAACAAATCTTGAAAAAATAATGGCCGGTATTAACGACTTGAAACCAAGTTTGATTATAGTTGATTCCGTGCAAACAATTTATCATCCCGAATTTTTGGGCGGCGCCGGCAGTGTCGGGCAGGTTCGGGAATGCGCGGCCGAACTTTTGAAAGTATGTAAAAGTAAAAACATACCGCTTTTTATTTTAGGTCATATCACCAAAGACGGCGGATTGGCGGGCCCTAAAATTTTGGAGCATATAGTTGACACCGTTTTATATTTTGATATTGAAAAAAAAGATATTTATAGAATTTTGAGAGCTAATAAAAACAGATTCGGTTCAACCGATGAAATAGGAATATTTGAAATGACGGATAAAGGAATCATTTCCGTTAGTTCCACAAGCGATATATTGTTAAGCGGAGATATCGGCGCGTCCACAATCGGCAGAGCCATTTCGGTAAGCGCCGAGGGTTCGCGCTGCATGATGGCTGAATTACAGGCATTGGTCAGTCATACATATTATCCTTATCCGCGCAGAATAGTTACCGGTATGGATTTAAATAAGGCGCAGGTGCTTATTGCCGCCATTGAAAAAAAATTGGCTATTAAATTTGACGATAAAGATGTTTTTGTAAGCTTGCAAGGCGGCATAAAAATAAAAGATCCCGCTTTAGATATTGCTTTTTGCGCTGCTGTCATAAGTTCAGCCAAAGATATTCCTCTTCCCGCCGATTGGATATTTATCGGAGAGGTGGGAATATTGGCGCAAGTTTCAAATGTTTCCATGCTTAATAAAAGAATTTTAGAGGCTGACAGGTCGGGTTTTAAAAAAATATTCGCGCCAAAAATGGCGGAAAGCAAATTGAAGCTTAAAAATGCCAAGGTAGTTGAAATTACTGATTTGAAACAATTGTATGCGGCAATCTGCGCTTTAAAGAAGTAGCAGTGAAGTATGTTGTAAGGGATTAAATATAGGCTGTTTAGTATTAATTAGTTAACCTTAATCCCTGAGCGGTAAATTATTATTAACTTAGAGTTGTGATAGGAGAAAATTATGATAGTTTGGATATTCAGAATAATCGCGCTTGTGGGAACTCCGATAATTACTTACTTTCAGATATCGAGGGATTTAAAAAGCGCTTTTTTTGGTTTATGTATAGGCGTTGCTTTAATAGGCATAGAGTATATGTTGGAGAATGTTAATCTCTTAAGTCTTATGGTGGGGATTGTGGGAGCGGCA
>DAOWCC010000272.1 GCA_030639665.1 Elusimicrobiota bacterium
AAGCAGCCGCCAATTTGTGTATAAAATGAATATTCCGCCCGGCACTTTGCTTATGATATTTGGAATCCGTTTAATCAGAAATGATTCATAGGCGTTTTGGTCTTTCGGACTTGGAATATCCGCCATATTGTAAATAACGGCCCGGCTTTCATATTTAAACGGGGAATCAAGGAGCGTCTCAACGGGATTATCAAGACCAAGACGGGATTTGGTCATGGAAAAAGAGCCGTTAACCGCCAATGTGGCAGAGGTTAAAATGACGGGGCAATGCTTATTGAAAAGATTTTTCCTGAGCTCTTCGGAAACATCCAGAGGCGATTTATTAAGCGACACGAAAGATTTTCTTTTGGATTTTCTTATTTCAATCCAATAGGCGTGATTATCGCTTTCGCATTTGCGAAAAGAGCTTAATTGTTCCATTATTTCCAGGCATCTGTTTTTGTGGGCTTTGATTTCTTTTTCTTCTTCATCGCTGCGGCTTAAAGAAAGGGCGTCCGTAAGAAGGGTGTTTAATTCTTGAAAGGGCTTTGAAAGGCTGTCGCCAATAAAGTTCGGCTCCGTGATTCTTTTGGCTATGGATTGATTGGCGGTTTGCGAAAAATCAAATTTCTCTCTGATTTCCTGAAAAAATATTTTCGCGGCATAATGAATTTCAGAGACATTGTCTTTAACGGAGGCCCGCCAAATATTTGAGCGGCCTTTTAGTTTTTTTATCAAACCGCGGCCGGATTTTAAATTGCATATATCGTCCAATAATCTTTTGATTTTCCAGTTCGTCAATGAAAACCCGAGAAAGTTGGACGCCACTTCTTCCAAATTGTGGGCTTCGTCAAATATAACGGCTGAAAAATTGTGGATGGGAATGCCGGTAAAAAAAAGATGCTGATTGGCTATAATGATGTCGGATTGATTGGCGCGCTTGATATCTTTTTGGCGCAGGCAATCTTCCTTGTAACGGCATTTTTTTCCCAAACAGCGGTCGGGGTCCCTGTTAATTTCCTGCCAAACAAGGTCGGGAACGATAAAAGGTATTTTTGTTCTCAATCCGGAATTGGCCGATTTGGACCATTCCAGCAGCTTATCGTAAACATCATTTGCTCCGTCATTATTGAAGAGTTCGGGCTCTTGCTTTCGGCCAATATAAAATCTTCTTAAACACATGTAATTTGAAGAACCCATTAATAGTGAATATTTAAAAGCGAACCCCGCTTTTGACAAGGCTTTTTGAACTATGGGAAGATCTTTTTTTATCAATTGCTCTTGAAGGGCTTTGGTATAAGTGGCGATTACGACTTTTTTCTTGTTTTGAACGGACCATAAAGCGGCAGGAAGCAAATATGCCAATGATTTGCCGACGCCCGTTCCGGCTTCAACAATCAAATGTTTTTGGTTGGAAAGGGATTCCCAAACGGATGAGGCCATTTTTGATTGTTCTTTTCTCGGTTCAAAATTTTTTATGGCGCCGGAGATAAAGCCTTCAGTATCAAAAAAGGAAGATATTGAAATTTCATTTTTATCGGAAGATTTGATTATGTTTTGTTTGTCGGTCATTTTTTATCAATTTTAAATTAATCCGCCTTAGGCGGCTAACTTTTTCTTTATCCTGTCAAAATCCCCCTAACCCCCTTTGCAAAAGGGGG
>DAOWCC010000106.1 GCA_030639665.1 Elusimicrobiota bacterium
GCAAACTGTTTTTTCGGCGAAACCACTCGCTGAAGATATTGGTTTAATGCCGCGATAATTTTTTTCAGCCGCCAGAAGGGCTTCCATGCCCATTACCGAGCAATGCATTTTTTCGTCCGGCAACCCGCCCAAATATTCGGCTATTTCATTATTGGTTGTTTTCACGGCTTCTTTAAGAGTTTTCCCTTTTATTATTTCCGTCAACGCGGATGAAGACGCGATGGCGCTTACGCAACCAAAGGTTTTGAATTTGGCGTCCAATATTTTCTCCGTTTCTTTTTCTATTTTAAGAGTTAACTTTAAAGCGTCTCCGCAAACAAGATTGCCGATTTCTCCGATGGCGTCCGGATTTTCTATTTCGCCAACATTTCTGGGGTTTTTAAAATGATCAAAAACTTTTTTCGTATAATCCCACATAAACAAATCCTCTTTTTCCACACCCCCGCATATTGCCTGATAATCGGATTTTTAAGCGCCGATAAACATTATTTGAACGCTGGGGCCATGGTTTTAATCTCATGCATCTTGCTTGAAATAATATTAAATATGATTATCACTATTCAACATGAAAGCCAATTTGTAATATAATATCAAAGCACGGCAAAAAACATTCCGCTTTACTGGAGAACTTATGAATATTAAAATTGTTAAACAATACACGGCTTTTCTTCCAAATATTCCAGGCGCGCTAAACAAATTTATAGAACTGTTTACAAAAGAAGAAATCAACATCATCGGAATAGCTTCGGAAATAAAAGATGATTCCGGAATCGTAAAAATAGCCGTGGAAATAGACAAAAAAATTAGCTATATCCTTACAAACGCGGGATTTACAACCGTTGAAACCCCGATGCTTTCAATAGATTTAACGGATAAACCCGGGGAACTCTTACTTCTGACAAAAATATTGGCTCAAAACAATATAAACATTACCACGGTTTACGGAACCACCCTGACAACAAACAAATCTTCAAGAATCCTCTTAAATGTTTCTGACGCCACGAAAGCGTTAAAAATATTAAAAAAAGAAAATGTTTAAAATCCGCTAAAACCTTTTTTGGAAGATTAATTTGATAAAAATTTCTTTATCCCTTCAAGCACCATTTGAACCGATAAGGTGACTAAAAACATTCCCATCAACTTTTCAAGAGCGAGCATTCCCCTTTTCCCAAAAAGTTTTGATAAATAGCCCGAGAAACTGAGAATTAAAATATTCACCAGCCACGCGCATAAAACCACCAAAAGCCACATACTCCACAAATGAGGCTCGCGCATGGTAAATATAAGTATGATTGTTAATGTCGAGGGACCGCAAACAAGAGGAATGGCAAGAGGAACAATAAAAGGCTCTCCTTCGGGATTGGCTGCAAAATTCGCCTTACCCGGAAAAATCATTCCCATCGCTATAATAAATAAAATAATTCCGCCGGCAACACTTAAAGACACTATATTGATATTAAGAAGCGTCATTACGGACTTACCGAAAAAAAGAAAAAATATCATTATAAACAAAGCTATAAAAAGCTCTCTTATAACAATTTTTTTTCTTCTTTCTTCGGGAACGCCTTTAAGCGTGGAAATAAAAACGGGAAGATTTCCCATTGGATCCATAACAAGCGTTAATGTAAAAATTGACGATATTAAATAAGCCAAATCCATAAAACCGCCTCGGGCTTTTAGAAATAATTTACGCTGAGAATTTTAAATTAAAGCAATTTATTGTCCTTAATTTGTTTAACCGGCGAAACATCTTCGTCTATAATGGTCTCCACGCTGGCAACTTTATCCCCATCTTGGAGCCTAACAAGCCTTACTCCCTGAGTATTTCTTGAGATAACCCTTAGGCTCTTACATGACATTCTTATAATTTTCCCTTTTTCAGTCATAAATATAAGATCGTCTTTATCGAGCACAAGATATATTCCCACCCCTTTGCCGTTTCTGGCGCTCGCCTTTATGGTTATAACTCCTCTTCCGCCTCTGCGTTGATTCCTATATTCGTCAAGCTTGGTTTTCTTGCCATAACCATTCTCACAAACGGTAAGAAGTCTTTTTTTTGTTTCGGGTTCTGCAACTTCCATCCCCACAATAGTATCCCCTTTGGCAAGCTTCATTCCCGTAACGCCACGGGCGGTTCTGCCCATAGACCTTACATTTGATTCGGGAAATCTTATGGACATGCCGTTTTGCGTGCCCATGATTATTTCATGTTTTCCGTCAGTATGGCCGACACTTGTAAGAAGATCTCCATCTTCAAGCGTTATGGCCGCGATACCCGTGCGCCTAATATTGGCAAAAGCTCCGATAGGTGTTTTTTTAATTCTCCCTGTTTTTGTGCACATAACAAGATAGGTTTCTTTTCCTTTAGCCTCATCAAAAGATTCTATAGCTATAACAGATGTTATTTTTTCATCTTTCACCGTCTGCAGGAGATTAACAATAGCTTTTCCTCTGGAGGTTCTGTTGCCTTCGGGAATTTCATAACCCTTAAGGGAATAGATTTTTCCGCGCGAGGTAAAGAACATTATAGTGGCATGGCTTGAAGTTACAAAAAGCCTTTCTATAAAATCAGCATCCTTAACATCAGAACCTATAATTCCTTTGCCTCCCCTGCCCTGGACTTTATAGGTATCCACGGGAATGCGCTTAATATAACCGCCGTGAGAAAGCGTTATAACAACATTCTCTTCGGGAATTAAATCTTCTATGGCAAGCTCTGTGGCTTCAATGGTTATCTCCGATCTTCTTTTGTCGCCGTATTTCTTTTTAATTTCTCCAAGCTCATCAATAATAATTTTTAAAACTTTTTTAGGATCTTTAAGAATCCCCTGAAGCTCGGCTATAAGCTTTAAAAGAGCTTTATGCTCTTCCTGTATTTGCCCCGATTCAAGACGGGTAAGCTGATGCAGTCTCATATCCAAAACAGCTTGCGCTTGAATATCCGTAAAAGAAAATTTACTTATCAACTTAACTTTCGCCTCGGCGGCGTCTTTTGATTTTCTAATAATAGCGACAACTTCATCCATGTTTTTAATCGCTATAAGAAAACCCTCTAAAATATGAGCTCTGCGCTGAGCTTTCTTTAAATCAAATTTAACCCTGTTTACAATAACTTCTTTTCTGTGTTTTAAGAAATGATGCACAACTTCTTTAATGGAAAGAACTTTGGGCCGGCCTTCAACAATAGCCAGCATTATAACGCCAAAAGAGGTTTTAAGCTGTGTATGTTTGAATAATTGATTCAAAACAACCTGAGCATTACCGTCTCTTTTAACTTCAATCACCAATCTCATACCGCGGCGGTCAGATTCATCTCTTATGTCTGAAATATCAACAATCTTTTTACTTCTTACAAGATCGACTATAGAGTTGATTAAATTGGTTTTGTTAACCTGATAAGGAATTTCAGTTACCACGATAGCTTGTTTATTTCCTTTTATATCTTCAATATCGGTTTTGGCATAAGTCTTAATAGAACCGCGGCCGGTCTCAAAATAATCTTTTATTCCCCTTTTTCCTTTTATTATGCCGCCAGTGGGAAAATCAGGACCCTTCATAATTTTCATTATGTCTCTTATTTCCATATCGGGATTATCGATAAGGGCCATTGTTAAATCGCAAACTTCACTTAAATTATGTGTCGGAATATTTGTCGCCATACCTACAGCTATACCGCTTGAGCCATTGGTAAGCAAACAAGGAAATTTGGCCGGAAGCACAGTGGGCTCGCTTAAGGAACCGTCATAATTGGGAATAAATTTAACTGTCTTTTTTTCTATATCGCCCAGCATTTCCTCGGCAACACCCGACATTCTGATTTCAGTATAACGCATGGCCGCCGCGGAGTCCCCATCGACAGAACCAAAGTTTCCCTGCCCATCGGCAAGAGTGTATCTTAAAGAAAAAGGCTGAGCCATTCTAACAAGAGAATCATAAACGGCCGTATCCCCGTGCGGATGATATTTACCCAAAACATCTCCGACTACGCGAGCGGATTTCTTATGCGCCTTATTATGTTTTAACCCCATTTCATTCATGGCATATAAAACCCTTCTGTGAACAGGTTTAAGGCCGTCTCTAACATCAGGTAAAGCTCTTCCCACAATAACACTCATGGAATATTTTATATAGGACGCTTCCATTTCCTCGCTAATAGCTCTATCTTTTATATTTGAAAAAAGCTCATCCGAAGTGGAATTGTTTTTTTTCTGTTCAGTCATAATTTCTCCCAAAAATAGCACATAAAATTAATTTTTAGCCAAAAAAACTTAAATATCAAGATCCATGGCTTCCAAGGCATTTTGCTCAATAAAAAGTCTTCTGGGCTCAACCTTATCTCCCATAAGCGTGGTAAAAATAGTTTCAGCTTTAACGGGATCTTCAAGTGTAACCTTAAGAAGACGCCTTTTCATCGGGTCCATAGTAGTTTCCCAAAGCTGTTCGGGATTCATTTCTCCAAGACCTTTATATCTTTGAACGCCAATATTTGAAGTTCCCATTTTTATCAAATCTTTTAAAAGACCTTTCAAATCAAAAACATTGGCCTTTGTTTTTTCGTTAGAAAACATAAATAAAGGATTTTTTCTATCTTCTTCCTTCATAAAATATTCATCAACGCTGTGGCCCATTTTCTTCAGTTTTTCATTTATATTTTCTATTTTTTCCAATTCACCGAGAGGTTGAAATTCAGGTCCCAAGTCTTCTTCTTCCAAGGCCGTATCTCCGTCAGAAGACTCTTTTGCTAAATTTTCTTTCCTTTCTTTAATATATTCTTCCTCATAAGCCATCCACTCTGTTTCAGAATAGAAATATTTATAAGTCCCGTCTTTACATTCTATACGATGCAAAGGGATTTTCCCTTTAAGCGCCATTTTTTTATAATCGTCAAAACTTAAGTTTTTAATCTCAAGTTTTTTAATGGCATTTTCAAGATTGGTTATAAGCTTCAAAAGCTCTTCCAATTCTTTCGAAGTTAAAATTTTTCCTTTGGAATTTTTAACCTCAAAAGCTTTCACGGATTCTTTAATCATCCAGGATTGAAGCTGTTCGTCATTATCAAAATATTTCTCTTTTTTACCTTGCTTGGTTTTATATAAAGGCGGCTGAGCCAAATAAATATAACCCTTTTCAATCAAGGGTCTCATTTGCCTATAAAGAAAAGTTAAAAGCAAGGTTGTTATATGCTGGCCGTCAACATCGGCATCAGCCATAAGAATTATTTTATGATAACGAAGTTTTGATATATCAAAACCATCTTCCCCCTCGCCAACGCTCGTGCCGATGGCGGAAATAAGAATTCTGATCTGTTCGTTTGAAATTATTTTAACAAGCTGAGCTTTTTCAACATTAAGAATTTTTCCTCTTAAAGGAAGAATAGCTTGAAAAACCCTATCCCTGCCTTGTTTGGCCGAACCTCCCGCGGAATCTCCCTCAACAATATAAAGCTCGCTTTTAGCTGGATCTCTCTCTTGGCAATCGGCAAGTTTTCCGGGAAGCCCCGAATCCATCAAGGTTCCTTTGCGCCTTGCAAGATCTTTGGCCTTTCTGGCCGCCAATCTCGCTTCGGCCGCCGATATGGATTTTTGGCAAATAGCTTTAGCTACCGTTGGATTTTCTTCAAAAAAATTACCCAAAGCCTCTCCCATTATAGAACGAACATAACCATCCACTTCAGAGTTGCCAAGTTTTGTTTTCGTCTGGCCTTCAAACTGAGGATTTCCAATTTTAATGGAAATAATGGCGGATAAACCCTCTCTTACATCATCGCCCGACACCGTATATGTTTTATTTTTTAGAAGGTCGTATTTTTTTATATATTCGTTTATTATTCTAGTTAAAGCGAAACGAAAGCCGGAAACATGAGTTCCGCCTTCTATCGTTTTAATATTATTAACGAAAGAATACACATTTTCCGAATATTCATTATTATATTGGATGGCAAAATCCAGTATCACCTCATCCTCTTCTTTGCTCATGGAGATAGGTTCGGGATGAAGAACCGTTTTACTGGTATTTAAAAATTTAACAAACTGCTTAATTCCGCCTTCATAAAAAAATGTGTGTTTTTTATCGTTTCTTTCGTCAATAAAAGTAATTCTTGTTTTAGGATTTAAAAAAGCAAGCTCCCTGAGCCTGTTTGAAATTATATCGAAAGAAAAAATAGCGTCGCCGAAAATCTTAACATCGGGCTTAAAACAAATGGATGTTCCGTGTAAATCCGTTTTTCCATCGGTTTTAACTTTTCCCTGAGGTTTTCCCGCTCTATATTCTTGTTTGTAAATTTTGCCTTTTCTGTAAATTTCAACTTTCAGCCATTCTGAAAGCGCGTTTACAACGGAAACACCAACTCCGTGCAATCCGCCCGAAACCTTATAGGCTCCTTTTTCAAACTTTCCGCCGGCATGAAGAACGGTCATAACGACTTCCAGGGCGGACTTCCCTTTAAGTTTAGGGTCTTTTACATCATCCATGGCGTCAACGGGAATTCCGCGGCCATTATCGGTAACCATACAAATATTATCTTCTTTAAAAACAATCTCTATACTATTACAGCCTCCGGCGAGAATTTCATCTATGGAATTATCCACAATTTCATAAACAAGATGATGAAGCCCCTGATGGCCGGTGGAACCGATATACATAGCGGGTCTTTTCCGAACGGCTTCAAGCCCCTCTAAAACCTGTATTTGAGAAGAATCATATTTTTTAGCTTTAGCCTCTATAGTTTCCTTAGACATAATAAAAAAGCTCCTTAGATGTTTAAAATGTATTCGCGATTTTTAAATATTTAATCCACGGCGAACGAAAATATTTATTAAGACTTTTTATTGTGTTCCGACTCTTAAAAACAATTTCATTCGCCACAACGGAAGAGTCGGCTTTTATTACCAATGTGTTTTTTTTAACGCCGAGAAGAACGCAATGTTCTCCAAGCGCGCCCATTTCCTTATCCCAAACAGACTCTAAAATCAAAAGCCTGTCTATATTAAAACCTTTAAAGCATTTCCATGAATTGGTTTTCTTTATAGGGGTCCAGTTTTGAGTTCTTTTTGTCAGAAACATTTATCAGCTTCTCAATGGCATAACAATATAAAGAAGGTCTTTGTTTTTTAAAGACTCGATTATAATCGGCGTTGAAGAAGATGTAAGCTTAAAAACTATTTTTTTATCGCCGATACTTTTCAATATATCCATAATATATTTGGGGTTAAAATTAATTTGAAAATCTTTCTCTTTATAATCAATATCCATTTCATCTTCAAAATCCATATTCTGAGAAGAAGATTTTACAATAAGAATATTCTTTTTAAATTCATATTTCACCACGCCGTTTCTCTCATTGGAACAAATAACGGCTCTTTTTGTAATATCAAGCAGTTTTTGAGTATCCAAATCAACGGAAGTCTCGGGAGATTTTGGAATTATCTGCTCATAAGCGGGAAAATTTCCCTCTATCAACCTTGAAACAAAAACCGTTTTATTAATCTTAAAACCTATTTGATTGGATGATAAGCCTATTAAAAATTCATCTTTATCGCTAAAGTCTGACGCTTTTATGAATTTAACAAGTTCATTAAGAATTTTTGAAGGCACTATAATTTTAAAATCTTGTTTTACTTTTATATCATTGTGTTTATTTATGGCAAGCCTTCTACCGTCAGTTGCCACCATTGAAAAAATCTTTTTCTCGGCCGTCCATAATAATCCGTTTAAAAAATGTCTTTCATCTTCATTTGAAGCGGAGAAAATCGTTTTTTCAATCATTTCAGCCAATACCGGGGCTGAAATCTTAAAAGAGTTTGATTCATCCATATCGGGAATCACGGGATAATCAGCTTTGGGAAGACCTCCGACTTTAAACTTGGATTTCCCGCTGTTAATGGTGGTTTTATTGGCGCTATCAACAGTTATTGAAATATCTTTATTGTTTTCCAGTGTATGAACTATTTCCATAAACTTCTTTATGGGAACTGTTACACTGCCTTCTTTTTCTATATCCACTTTAATGAAATGTTTTATTGCCATTTCCAAATCGGTAAAAACAATTTTTAAACCTTCTTTTTTTGTTTCCATTAAAAAATTCTGCAAAATTGGAATTGTTCCCGTTTTAGATGAAACACCTGTTTGAATGGTTTGCAAACCCTTTAGAAGGTTTTCTTTATTACTATTTATTTTCATAATCATCATCCTCTTATATGTACTTGTTATTTCTGTTAGTTCCGTTAATCATCATAGTATGGGTTTTCTAACAAATACTTTGATTTTTATTAACACATTTAAGAAAAACAACAAAAAAACACACTTACAAACTGTTATCAACATCTTTGATGTGTTTTACCAACTGATATAGCACCTCATTAAA
>DAOWCC010000066.1 GCA_030639665.1 Elusimicrobiota bacterium
TTATCCTTACGGCGCCGGAGCTTATGACAAGAAAATAAGGCGCGCCGCGCTTGATGCCGGTTTTACTTTTGACTTCAGTTTTAAACAAGGCAAAACCCTATGGCCATGGGAAAGAAAATCTCTTCCCATAGACAGGCTTTTTATTAAAAAGGACGAAAACAATTTCGATTTATATTTACATTTAACAAGAGGAAACTCAAGACTCATATAAATTAAAAAGGCATAAACGCCTTTTTAGGTTTCAGGCTTCAAGTCACAGGTCACAAGCAACAAAAAAACAACACAAAAGCTAAAAAACAATTTATTAGCTTAAGTTAAGAGAGGATAATAATGGAAAAAATGGATATAGGCAAACTTGTGGGAGAACTTTCAATGACCAATACGGTTTTATGGCATCAAGAAGATAAGGCCCGCTTAAAAGACGACCTTGTAGTTGCCGCTGCCAAAAGAGAAATAGATAAATTAAATCAGAAAAGAAACGATTTAATAGAAAAAATCGACGAAGCGGTTTTGCGCTCGATTGGAGACAAATAATGGCTGAAACTATCGGAAGCTTAGTGGATAAAATAAGCATAATGCAGCTCAAAACATTTCACATGAAAGAGCAAATTGAGCGGGAAGACGCTAATGAGGAGCACAAAGAAGAATCCGCTCATAAAATGAAAATACTCCAAATGCAAGTTAATGATTTGGAAATTGAATTAAAGGAATTATTTAAGAAATATGTATCGGGTCAGGCCCGCCCCAAAATTTACCGTCAGTTTAAGATGTACAATGACCCGAAATATACGATAAAAGCCAAGGGATAGAAATTACGGAATATGGATTAATGGAAGTAAATACCATTGATTAATCCCTGTTCGCGATGTTTTGAAATTTCATTTATATGCGGCCACTAAAAATACTAATCATAGTTTTCAAGGGAATAGGAGACGTCCTTTTAACAACGCCTCTTATTCGCGCCTTGAAAAAGCATTATCCCGATTGTGAAATATCTTTTTTAACCAAAAGGGCTTCGGTTAAAATATTAAAACTTAATCCCAATGTGTCGGAAATTTTAACGCGCGAGGAAGATGCCCAATCGCGAATAGCCTTTAAAAAATTCGATATAACCATTGATTTTATGCTTTCACTGACATCGGGCTATTATACTCTGCTTTCAAAAGCAAAAAAAAGACTGGCTTTTTACAGGCCGTTGGGCTTCCTCTTTTATAATATTCTCCCCCATCATCAACATAAAGGCTATACGGTTTATGACAGGCTTCAAATTTTGGAGCCTTTGGGTATAAAACAGGACGGTATTTCTCTTGATTTGAATTTTGACGCAAACCATGAGAAAACCGCCTCGGACTTTCTTCATAAAAACAATCTAAAAAAAGAAAAAGATTTTATCATCACCCTTGATTGCACAAGTCCGCGCGAGCATAGACAATGGCCAATGGAAAAATTCGCCGGGCTCGCGGACTTGCTTAACGAAAAACTTAATGCCAAAATTATATTTCTTTGGGGCGGCAATGAGCTTGAATATGTAAAAGAAGCGCTCTCCTATTCCAGAAAAGGGCATATTCTTTCAGATAAATTTGACTTGCTCGAACTTGCGGCGCTTATAAAAAAAAGCCGCCTGCATATCGGCACGACTTCAGCTCCAATGCATATTGCCACAAGCCAGAATACGCCGACATTTACAATTTACGGGCAGAAAAACGGCCCTCAAAATTGGTCTCCTCCCGGAAAAAATCACGGTTACGCTCAAGGCAACTTGGATAAACTTACAATCAGAGATGTTTTTAAAAAACTTGAGTGTCACATTAAGACCTTATAACTATGGAAGATTTGAGAGATAAAATAAAAAACACTTTTTTGGGCAACGCGGCTCTGAGCTTTTTGTCGCTTATTTACGGTTTTACCATAAACACCCGCAAACAGCTTTATGAAACTGGATTTTTAAAAAAACATAGCTTGCCGGTTAAAGTTATTTGTTTTGGGAATATATCAACCGGCGGCACCGGAAAAACTTCAACGGTAATCATGGCGGCAACCGAATTAAAAAAAACGGGCTTTAATGTCGCTATCATTATGCGAGGCTATAAACGGAAAAATAAAAAAAGAGATGTGGTCATATTGCATAAAGACAGGGATTTTTCCCCCGACGAAGCGGGAGATGAGGCTTTAATGCTTTATGATATTCTTAAAGACTTATCCATTCCAATCATCGTCTCATCGGACCGCTATAAAGCGGGAAAAACAGCCATAAAAGAATTTGACAGCAATATAATTTTAATGGATGACGGCTATCAATATTTCCGCTTAAAAAGAGATAAAAATTTTCTATTAATTAACGCGGCAACCGACTTTCAGAATGAAAGAATTTTGCCGATTGGCAATTTGAGAGAAGATAAAAACGGAATAAAAAGAGCTGATTTGATAATATTAACGCATTGCGAGAGAGAAAACGAAGAAAAGCTCAAAGAAATCAAGCGCTCTATCTATAAGATAAATCCAAAAGCGGATATCATAGAAAGCATGCATGTGCCGCAGTTTTTTATCGACGCATCCACACTAAAAAAAATCCCCCTCGATTTCATTAAAGGCGAGATAGTCGCGGTTTCAGGAATAGGAGATCCGTCATCTTTTGAAGAAAGTCTAAAGTCTTTGGGATTAAAAATAAATCAAGCATGGCGCTTTCCCGATCATCATCGCTTTACAAACGAGGAATTTAAAACTATAGAAAACCACAGACATGATGTTACGCTGATAACAACCTACAAAGATTTCTCACGATTTCCTGAAAACTGGAAAAAATTAATCGGAAAGAATGTCTATATCCTGTTTATTGAAGTGGTGTTCCTATATAACGGCTATAAAATTTTCTTAGACCAAGTTATTGAAAAAGGAGAAGGCGTATGAAAGCTTTTTCAAAGAAAAGAAAGCTCACCTCTCGGGCCGCTATTTTTCTGGACCGTGACGGAACAATCGTGCATGATAAGCCGGGCCATTATTTAACTAACGAAAAATTATTAAAACTGTATAAATGCGTTCCCGAAGCTCTTGAAATTTTGCAAAAGATGAAGTATTTGCTAATTATACTGACGAATCAATCGGGCATTGCCAGAAATTATATGAGTCTCGCGCAATCCGTAAAAATCAATTTACATCTCCAAAAAAAGTTAAAAGCTTTGGGAATTAATATTGAGGGCATATACTTTTGCCCGCATTCCCCTCAAGACAAATGCTCCTGCCGAAAACCTAAACTGGGGCTCGCCAAAGAAGTTTTGGCCAATCATAATATAAATCTTTCCGATTCTTTCATGATAGGAGATAAAATTGCGGATGTAAAACTCGGTCAAAACCTTAAAATTAAAACCATTTTCCTTAAAACCGGCCATGGCAGAAATCAGATTTTACAATATGGAAAAAAAATAAAAGCTGATTTTATGGCAAAAGATATTTTATCCGCCGCTAAATGGATAGCGAAACAGCGCGTTGAGCGTTAATGGAGTGAATAGCGTTTATTGCGCTAAAAGACAAAAGCACTAGTAGGAAAATTTAACATAAGGAATTTTCAAATTTACGAATTACTATTTACTGATTACTAATTTCTGACATCTCGGAGAATAACATGAAAAAACGAATACTTATATCCCAAGTTACGGCCCTTGTGATGCTGATTATAGCCAAACCCGATGATTGGAGATTTTTCCTCGCGGGCTTAATCCTTTTTATCTTGGGACAAGCGGTAAGGCTTCTTTCAAGCGCCTGTATAGTAAAATCAAAAACCTTAACCACAAACGGACCGTACGCGGCGGCAAGAAATCCTTTGTATTTGGGAACTTTCATAATGACATTGGGCTTCATACTGACATTATCCTCGCCGAACGACCTTGCAAGAACAATTATCGTATGGCTTTTCGCGATTGTGGCATTTTCTTGGATTTACAGAAAAACGATACTTTCCGAGGAAGAATTCTTGCTGAAAACATATGGGGAGCAATATTCCAACTATAAAAAAACGGTAAATTCCATAGTCCCAAAGATTGGCTCTTTCCATAATTTTTTTGATTCAACCGTATATTCCATGGAAACTTTCAAAAAAAACAAAGAATGGCGGGGCATGACGGCAATGATTGCGCTTATTGTTTTTGTCGCCGCGAGGATTTATTATGGTTTTTAAAGTTCTTCTCACCATCCTTTTGATATCATCTTCAATTCTCAGTTTAAACGCTAAAGAAAAGATGAAAACCATAGTTTGCCCTCTTTCGAACGCGCCTGAAGTTACACTTGATGAAACCATCCCCAATCAAATTTTTTATAAAGAAAGACTTGAATACAAGATATCCTGGGGAGTAATGAAAGTTGGAAAGTCATTTCTCCAGATAGATAAAGCCGTGCTTATCGGCGGCAATACCGCGTATCATATTCTCAGCAGGGCCAGGTCGGCGGGAATCGCTAAAACTTTTTATCGCGTCAGGGATATAAATGAATCATGGCCGGATGTTAATTTTAACCGCTCTTACGGTTATTTGAAAAAGCTTCAAGAAGGAAACTATTTTTATAATGAATGGCTTGTTTTTGATTATAAAAAGATGGCTTATTATGGAGAAAAACTGAATAAAAAAAATATCATAAGAAAAATAGGCGAGAAACTTCTGCGTGATGTTCATGATGTTTTATCGAGTCTTTATTATTTCAGAACAATGAAGCTTGAGCCGGGAAAAGACATGCTGGTGAACATGAATACAAAAAAGGACTGGCAGCTTACTTTAAGAGTTTTAAAAAGAAAAAAAATCAAAACTCCTTTTGGCAAACGAAAATGCATCTTGGTTGAGCCGGGCGTAGGCAATGAAGGGATTTTTGTTCCTAAAAAAGGGAAGAAAATGTATGTTTGGCTTACGGATGACGAGGAAAGAATCCCCGTTATGCTTATAGCTGAAATATTTATAGGGTCCATAAAAGCAAAACTCGTAAAAAGAAAATATGAATGATATAATAGAAAACAGGAACTTGGAAAACAAGATAATAGGATAATAAGGTGCAAAGGCATAAACAAAATTATGAGCAATACCAAACTCAAAAAAATAATTAAAAAATTTTCAAAAATAAAAATAACCGTAATAGGCGAAACTATGTTGGACAGATTCATTAAAGGTTCTGTCTCGAGAATTTCTCCCGAAGCTCCCGTTCCCATTGTAAAAATCAAAGAAGAAAAAATCATTCCCGGCGGCGCCGGCAATGTAGCCAATAATTTAATTGAACTTGGAGCCGATGTCTCCTTAATATCTCTTATAGGTTTGGATGAAGCCGGCAGGAAACTTATTGCCATCAATAAAGAAAGAAAGATAAATATTTCAGGCTTAATTCAATCAAAAGCGGTAAAGACCATAGAAAAAAACCGCATTATAGCCGAGCATCAGCAGATAGTCAGATTTGATATGGACCCTCTGAATTTTAAACTTTCAAAAACTATGGAATCAAAGCTTTTGGACGCGCTAAAAAACGATCTGAAGAATGGAGCTAAAGCGGTTATAATCTCAGATTATGGCAAAGGCATATTTACTCCCGCTATGATAAGCAAGACAATCGCGTTATGCGCGAGATTTAAAGTTCCGGTATGCATAGACCCTAAAGTGGAACATTTTGGAAAATATAAAAAAGTCACTTGCATCACTCCCAATACAAATGAAGCTTTCAGCGGAATGAGGCAAATTCCCAAATCTTCTCAAGAAGAAATTATTGCTTTGGGAAAAAAGATAATAAAAAAACTCAAGCTTAAATCCCTTTTAATTACTCAGGGAGAAAACGGAATGACTCTCTTTAACAATACGCTGAAAAAACTTCGCATAAAACATATTCCCACCCAAACCAAAGAGGTTTTTGATGTGACGGGAGCGGGAGATACGGTTATTTCGGTTTTCACGCTTTCCATAGCCGCCAAAGCAAGCTTTGAAAACGCGGCGGAAATTGCCAATATCGCGGGACAAATAGTGGTAAGTAAACTGGGAACGGCCACGGTAAATCAAAAAGAGATTACAAAACAATTATGAATAACCGCGCCAAAAACTGCCTCATAGTTATACCGGCCAGATATCATTCCCAAAGATTTCCGGGCAAGGTTCTCAAAAAACTTAAAGGCAAACCCGTTATTCAATGGTGTTATGAAGCGGCGCTCAAATCCGGACTTGGAGATGTCATCATAGCTACCGAAGACAAAAAAGTCTTAAAATTCGCGAATTCAATAGGCGCCAAGGCAATACTTACAAGCAAGGCGCTTACATCGGGAACAGACAGAGTGTTCGCGGCGGCAAAAAAAACAAAATACGAATTTATAATAAACTTGCAGGGAGATGAGCCGTTTATGCGTGCGGCAACTCTGCGCAAAGCCTTTAAAAAACTTCTGGCTCATCCCGATAGCGCTATATCCACCGCTTGCGCCAAGATAACGGATAAAAAAGAAATAAACAATCCCAATTGCGTAAAAATCGCCATGAATAATAAAGGGCGCGCCCTTTATTTCTCGCGCGCGCCTATTCCTTTTCACCACACTCTTTCAAAACTTTCAAAAACAGAACCTTACTATCAGCATTGCGGTTTTTATATTTATCGGAAAGACGCTCTTAAAACCTTTGTCAGTCTTCCGCAAAGCAATCTTGAAAAACTTGAACGGCTTGAACAATTGCGCGCGCTTGAAAACGGCATGAAAATAGTTGTGGCTAAAGTTAAAGCGCTTGGCCCCGCCATTGATGTCCCTTCGGACATTAAAAAGGCGGAAAAATATTTTAAACTAAACAAAGGAAAATAATATGTCAAAATTTATTTTTGTGACGGGCGGAGTGGTAAGTTCTCTGGGAAAAGGAATAACGGCGGCCTCTGTAGGCCGGCTCTTAAAATCACATGGTTTATCGGTTACCATAGTTAAATGCGATCCTTATATAAATGTGGACGCGGGAACAATGGCGCCCCTTCAGCACGGCGAAGTCTTTGTAACGGATGACGGAGCTGAAACAGATTTGGACTTGGGCTATTATGAAAGATTTCTTGATATAACCGTAGGCCGCGACAATATCATAACCGCGGGCAAGGTTTACCAGTCGGTAATTTCAAAAGAAAGAGAAGGGAAATATCTCGGCCAAACGGTTCAAGTTATTCCGCATATCACCAATGAAATAAAAGAAAGATTTTTCAAAGCTTCAAAAGGCTATGATATAACCATTATCGAAATAGGCGGAACGGTCGGCGATATAGAAAGCCTTCCTTTTTTGGAAGCGGCAAGGCAAATGCGGCCGGATAGAAATCACAATGACACTATTTATATCCATGTAACATTAATTCCATATCTCAGTTCAAGTGATGAATTAAAAACAAAGCCCACACAGCACTCGGTAAACAAGCTTAGAGAAATCGGCATCGACCCCGATATCATTGTTTGCAGAACGGAAAAATCGCTTTCAAGAGAAATTAAAAATAAAATAGCTTTATTTTGCAGTGTTCCTCAGGAAGCCGTAATTGAAGCTCCGAACGCACCCTCAATATACCATGTCCCTGATATATTAAAAAAACAGGGCATCAATGAACAGATAATGATGCTTTTAAGACTTAGAAGCAAAAAATGGGATTATGAAGAATGGTCTTCCTATGTGAGCAAGCTTACCGAATCGGCAAATCGGCCTTCGGTAAAAATCGCCATTGCGGGAAAATACACCCAATTAAAAGACTCCTACAAGTCATTGGTGGAAGCACTGGAACAGGCGGGAATAGCGAATGAAATCAATATTGATTTTAGTTTCCTGGATGTTCAGCATAAAAATTTTCAAACGGATATAAAAAAAGTTGACGGCATCGTGGTGCCCGGCGGTTTTGGCGATAGGGGCATTGAGGGAAAAATAGACACCGTGAAATTCGCCAGAGAAAACAATATTCCATTTTTGGGGATTTGTCTCGGCATGCAATGCGCGGTTATAGAATTTGCCAGGAATGTTCTTAATTTAAAAAAAGCTCATTCAACGGAATTTAATAAAAAGACGCCTCATAAAGTCGTGGATATTATGGAAGCGCAAAAAACAGTAAAAGAAAAGGGCGGCACCATGCGATTGGGAGCCTATTCTTGTGCCTTGAAACCTAGTAGTTTAGCCAAAAAAATATATGGCAAAAGCGCGATAAAAGAAAGACATCGCCACAGATATGAATTTAACCCAAAATACATGACCGCCTGCGCTAAGAAAGGACTTATTACGAGCGGGATACATAAAAAAATGAATTTACCCGAGATGGTGGAATTAAAAAACCATCCGTGGTTTTTAGCTGTTCAATTTCATCCTGAATTCAAATCACGGCCATTATCCTCTCATCCGCTATTTGACAGCTTTATAAGAGCTTCTATAAAGCAATCTAAAACCTCCGGCAAAAGGAAAGAATTTAAAATATGACCGCTAAAAAAATCAAAATAAACAATACTGTAATCTCCAATGATAAAAAACTTGTTTATATAAGCGGCCCTTGTATCATAGAATCTGAAGCCGGCTATAAAAAAACGGCAATCACTTTAAAAAAAACATTCGCGAAATTAAAAACCAAATTCATCCTTAAAGCTTCTTTTGATAAAGCGAACAGAACATCGCATAAAGCTTTCCGAGGAATAGGCTTTGAAAAAAGCGTAAAATTTTTATCGGAATTAAAAAGAGAGCTTAAAATAAATTTACTGATTGATGTTCATGAACCATGGCAGGCTGAGCGGATAAAGGATATTGCCGATATCATCCAAATTCCAGCTTTCCTGTGCAGACAAACCGATCTTCTTTATGCCTGCGCCGATACCGGAAAAACAATCAATGTAAAAAAAGGACAATTTCTCGCGCCATGGGACATGATAAACGCAGTAAAGAAAATAGAATCTCGGGGTAATAAATCAATAATGCTGACTGAAAGAGGCTCTTCTTTCGGTTACGGAAATTTAGTGGTGGATATGCGCTCAATAGAAATCATGAAAGAAACGGGCTATCCTGTCATTTTTGATTGCACGCATTCCATACAGAGACCGGGAGCGCTTGGAACCGCCACAGGAGGAGATATTCAATTTTCACTTCCTTTGGCAAAAGCGGCGACAATTTTAAAAATAGCCGGTATATTCATGGAAACTCATCCAAACCCCGCCAAAGCTCTTTCTGACGGCCCCAATTCAATGAGGCTTAGCGATGTCAGCAAAACGGTTAATATGCTAAACTATGTAGACCAAGCAGCTAGGACGGCGGCTAAATTTAGAATTTAGGTATAAAATATGAAATGTCCCAATTGCGGATACGAAAACAGAGCCGCTTTAAAATTATGTAAAAAATGCTCGCGCGATTTAACCGTTGCCCCTGTATGGTTCCCCAACTGGAAATGGCATTTAAAAACTCTTTCATGGATATATCTGACCCTTATAGCTGTTTTCTTTATCGCGAGTTTTCTTCTTCGCAAGCTTCCCCCTCCTTATGATATAAGAGAAATACCGCCTCAGATGACTCCGTGGTTATATCCCCATAAAATTCCGGCGCCATGACAAAAACTAAAAATCTTTTAAATAAAAAAAAATTAATCGCGAATGCCAGAAAAATAATGATTGAAGAAGCGGGCGCGGTGATAAAAACGGCTAAAGGCTTGGGCCCGTCTTTTATCAAAGCCATCACTCTCTTTTCTAAAATTAAAGGCAAAATAATTGTCATAGGCATAGGTAAATCAGGAATCATATCCCGCAAAATAGCGGCAACTCTTTCATCCACCGGTTCGCCAAGCGTTTATCTTCATCCGGTTGAATGCCTTCACGGCGATATGGGAATAGTCGGTAAAGACGATGCCGTTCTCATGCTTTCCTATTCGGGCGAAACGGAAGAAACAAATAAGCTTTTGCCGTTTTTAAAATCAAAAGGCCTTGTCATTGTAGCGATAACAAAAGGATTAAAGTCAAAACTTGCTAAGCGCTCGGATATAACTATTGCTCTGAATATTAATAAAGAAGCATGTCCGTTTAATGTTGTCCCCACATCCTCAACGGCCGGCATGCTGGCTCTGGGTGACGCTATAGCCATAACTCTGATGCAGCTTAAAGGTTTTAACAGTTCGCACTTTGCCAGACTTCATCCCGGCGGGCAACTTGGAAAACTTTTGAATATTGAAATAAAAGACTTAATGCACAAAGGAAAAAACAATCCTGTAATAAACGAAAACCAAACAATAAAAAAAGCTTTGGCCATAATGACACAAACACAAGCGGGAGCGGTATCAATCGTAAATTCAAAAGGAAAACTTACGGGCTTCTTTACCGATGGAGACCTTAGACGGCTGCTTCAAAAAAACAAACCGGACCTTAATCTAAAGATTAAAGCCGTGATGACAAAAAAACCCACAACGGTATTTCCCGATACAAAAGCCATAGATGTCGCGCAAATAATCACAGCGAAAAAAATTGATAATATGCCGGTCATTGATCGTACGACGCTAAAACCCATCGGCATCATAGACGAAAGAGATCTTCTTAATGAAGGGCTTCTCTAAGAGAAGGGTTTCCCCCTTCTCTTAGAGGCAACAGGTTTCAGGTAGCAGGCAACATAAGCACGGAAGCAAATACAAGAACTAAACTTAAAAGAAACTCTTTAATAATTCTAAGTTCTGAATTCTAAAATCTATACTCTGGTGTTTTAAAATTTCAATGAATAAATATTTACTTTTTTTTATATGCCTGACATTTTTAATAGTCTCTTGTTCCAAAACCAAGGATTCCGCTCCGTCGACGGAAGCTGAAAGTTTGATTTCCGGAATTAAAATCGCCGAGAGCGAATCAAATCAATATCAATGGGACTTAAATTCAAAAAAAGCCGGATTAAACGAGAAAAAAGGAACCATGACCTTTGTAAACCCTGATTTAAAATTTTATAAAGAAAATAAAGTCGCGTCCATTATTACGGCGGATAAAGGCGAACTAAACCTAAACACACGGGACACTGTTCTTACGAATAATGTAATTGTTAATTCAAAAAACGAAGATTCCGTGTTGAAAACAAAAAAACTTTTATTTTCCGCGGCAAAAAAGAAAATCTGGACGGAAGAAAAGGTAACCGTTTATAGGCAAAACACCATAGTCACGGGCGTGGGTCTAACCGCTAATCCCGATTTATCCGAGATTGAAATTAGAAATCAAGAAACGCAACTAAAGACAAAATGAACAAAATTATCACCCTATCACTCCTCCTATTTGCTTTACCCTCTTTTTCCAATGCCGCGGATAAAGATGAATTTCTTATGGGCTCTATTGTTAAAAGCAAATCATGGAAAATAGACAGAAAAAACAATAAAGAAATATTTAAGGGAGATGTCTCCTTTAAAAATCAATATTACAATTTAAAATCGGATTATGCCGAATATAATCACAAAACAAAATTTTGGGATTTAAAAGGCAATGTCTATTGCCAAAGAGTTTTCCCAAATGAAACAAGCATAGAGCTTATTTGCGAAAGAGGCGTATTTTTTGAAGAATTTGAAAA
>DAOWCC010000244.1 GCA_030639665.1 Elusimicrobiota bacterium
ACGGGCATAATTTTAAATGTTGTGGGATCCGGCATCAAAAGCAAATCCGATTCATAAATTCTGGCAAAGCCCTCAACGGAAGAACCATCAAAGCCCATGCCTTCTTTAAGAACATGTTCAAGTTCTCTGGCTGTAATGGAAAAAGATTTTAATTGTCCGAGAATATCCACAAAACAAAGTTTTATAAACCTGATTTTTTTCTTACGAACGGTAGCTAAAATCTCTTTGATTTTTTTATCATTTTTCATTTAAAACTCTCCTTTAATTAACCATTCTTTGGCAGTAAACTTTTTGCTTTATGTACCGTTTACTCTGCCAAAATCCCCCTCGATCCCCCTTTGATTAAAGGGGGAAGAACTTTTTCATTCTTTTTCCCCTCTTTAGTAAAGAGGGGCTGGGGGAGATTTGCTTTTACTACTAAACCTTTGACCTCCGATACAACACGCAGCCGAGCGGATTTATATCCGCGGCTACCACTTTTTTAATCAAAAACTTTTCTCTTTATCTCCTTAAGCACTTTATCGGGAGTAAAGGGAGGATTAAAAAGCCTTATGCCAACAGCGTCATAAACGGCATTGGCGATGGCCGGCAGGGGACCGTTTATTCCTATTTCCGAAACCGATTTGGCTCCGAAAGGACCATTCGGTTCATAGGTTGGAATAAGAATTGTTCTTATCGGCGGGGTGTCGGCGGTATTGTAAATTTTATAACGCCTGAAACTGGCATTAAGCATGGTTCCGTTTGAAGAAAATTCCATCTCTTCGCTTAAGGTATGTCCAATGCCTTGAAGCACGGCTCCGTCATTTTGACCTTCAGCCAAAGTGGGATTAATGGCCGTTCCGCAATCAACGCAAGCCACATAATCCAAAACTCTTATTCTTCCCGTCTCCGTATCCACTTCAATATCGGCAAAATGCGCGGCAAAAGGAGGAGGCGAAGTATGAGCGTAGTGAGAGGCCGACGCTATTATCTGATGCTGATTTTTGGCATAAAGAGAATGTACGGCAATTTCGCCAAAAGAGCAAGAAGCGCCTTTTTCAGACATAACTTTTTTATCTTTCAAAAAAAGATTTTCTTTTTCTTCTTTCATTATTTCAGAAGCAACCGCGATTATCATCTCTTTGACTTTTTCGGCCGTTTTTTTAATTGCTCCGCCGGAAATAAAAGTAGTGGAAGAAGCATAAGCGCCGACATCAAAAGGCGTTAAATCGGTATCAGATGAATAGGTGAGAATATCCTCGGTTTTAACACAAAGCACTTCGGCGGCTATCTGAGCCAAAATGGTATCCGAACCGGTGCCCAAATCGGTCGCGCCCATCAATAAATTGAAAGAGCCGTCTTCATTCATTTTTATCGTGGCGGACGCCATATCCACCTCGGGAATACCCGAACCCTGCATCAGGCAGCACATGCCGAGACCGCGGATAATCGGACCTTTTTGATTGGAGTATTTTTTGCGTTTTTTATGCCAATCAATGGCTTTAATGCCTTCCTTAATTCCGTCATCAAGTCCGATTGAGGTTATAACCTGTTCCACCCCTTCGCCGCCCTCGCCCATGGCTTTAAAAACGGGAGAGCCTTCACCCAACTTTATATAATTATTTTTTCTAAATTCCAAGGGATCCATGCCTATTTTCTCGGCCATAATATCCATTTGGCTTTCCCAAGCGAAAAAAGCTTGAGTGGCGCCATAGCCCCTGAAAGCTCCGGCCACGGGCAGATTGGTATAAGCGCTTCTGCCTATAAATTTAATATTATTCTTTATTTTATACATCGGAATCGTATGAGAACCCGCGCACATCATAACGGTTAAAGCATGAGAACCATTGGCGCCGGTATTTAAAATCAAATCCATCTCGGCATCGGTTATCGTGCCGTCTTTTTTTACGCCGGTTTTAAGGCGGACTATTGAGGGGTGCCTTGTCCTTGAAGATACAAAAGTTTCTCTGCGGGTATATTCAAATTTAACCGGTTTGCCCGTCTTAAGGGTTAAAGCCGCGCATATATCTTCTATCAGAACTTCCTGTTTGGAACCAAAACCTCCGCCTATACGGGGCTTTATAACTCTTATATTTTTTACGGGAATATTAAGAGCTTGAGCGACAATTCTGCGAACATGGAAAGGAACCTGCGTGGCGGTTCTTATTACTATTCTTTTTTTGGCGTCCAAATAAGATATCGCGATATGAGGCTCTATGGCGCAATGCTGAATATAAGGCATGGTATATGTATTTTCAATTATAAAATCGGCGTTTTCAAACCACTCGCCATCTTTAACTTCAAAATCAAATTTCGCCGCGATATTATGCTCAGCATCGGAAATATTCTTAGAATCTTTTTCATCATGAATAATAGGCGCGCCATCTTTCATCGCTTCAATGGGATCAAAAACAGCCTCGAGAATTTTAT
>DAOWCC010000060.1 GCA_030639665.1 Elusimicrobiota bacterium
GGGTTTGAAACATCATCGCGTTTTTCATTCAGCCAGCCGTCCACTATTAAAAAAGACCATTTTCCGGCAAGATTTAAATATTCTTCCGTTTGCAGTTTTATGAGAGGATAAGGCGGAGCATTTTTAGAAAGCAAGAGGCCGTTTTCTCCGGGCCCGACATTTACATTGTTTTTACCGACTTCAAATGAAAATTTTCCAAAGGTGTATTTAAAGAAAGCTTTAAATATTTCAGCTGAAGTTTTATTTCCATTTAAGGTTTGTTTAAATTGATAATAAAGAAATTTGTTTCCCGTGGAATAATAACCGTCTTCAAATGCAAATAAATTCAGTCCCTTTTTAAGTTTGAGGCCGTCTTGTCCTTCGATGAGATGAGTGGCTTCATCCGTAAAAAATAATTCTGTTTTTATAGAGTCAATCGGTTTGAATGTTTTTTCCGCGCATAGGATTTTCGGACTTAGCAATGTGAGGATGAAAATTACCAGCAATCTCATAAGTAATGATTATATCATAAGCAATAAGAGTTCAGAGTTGGGAGTTCAAAGTTGAGAGAAAATAAGGTTAAAATAAGAATTCTATATGGCTTCAATACTCCAAGACTCTTCGACTTTGTGACCCTTGGACTCCAATGTATCTTTAGTTACATAGACTATTAGTTCAAAATTGTTAAAATAGAAAAATGACCTCTCTGCTTATTGTATTTATAGTGTCGGTATTTGCTCATGGTTTGGTTATAACTCTGTTCCATAAATATAATATTGCCATTGACAGTATAAATCCCCATTCAAAGCGTGAAAATCGTAAAAATCACAAAAGTCATGAAATACCCACACCCAGGGCTGGAGGAGTTGGAATAGTTTTGGGTTATTTGGCGGGAGCTTATCTTTTTGGATTTAACATTTATTTTGTTTTCTTGGCGTTTTTGATTTTTGTAATCGGTTTTTATGAAGACATAAAACATAATGTCGGGCCAAAATTAAGATTGTTTTTAATAGCCTTGGTTGCTTGTTTGGTATTGTATGCGTTTTCTGATTCAATTATCATGAATATCGGTTTTAATTTGCCGCTTTTTATAGCTATTCCGTTTACCGTATTTGCCATAACTGGGCTCACCAATTCCATAAACATAATTGACGGGGTTAACGGACTTTCAAGCTCGGTTTCAATAATCGCTCTGCTTTTTTTGGCTGGATTTGCTCATATGTATAATGACGCATTGGTTTTGAATTTATGTCTTGTGATGGGAACCGGTATATTGGGGTTCTTTGTTTGGAATTTTCCAAAGGGAAGGATATTTTTGGGGGATGGAGGAGCTTACTTTATCGGTTTTGTTATGGCTTTTATATCCATTTTTCTTATACAAAGAAATAGCGATATTTCGCCATGGTTTCCGGTAATTATTTTTGCTTATCCCATTGTTGACACATTGTTTTCAATGTATCGCAGGAAGTTTGTATCGAAGAAGAGTTCTTTAACGGCGGATAGTCTTCATTTGCATACATTGATATTTAAACGCTTATCAAGGAAAAACCATAAGGTTTTGATGTATATAATTCCGGGTGTTTTATTGTTTGATATGGCGGCTGCCCATTTTTATACCAATACTCCAATATTGGTTCTTCTATTTATTGCTTTTATTTCGGCCTACATTTATTTTTATAGCGCTATAGTAAATTTTAGCGGAAAGAAAGTTTTTTCCAGACGAGGTAAAAAATTACAAAGGAAGGTGATAGGATGAAAGGAATTATACTTGCCGGAGGTTCCGGCACAAGGCTTTATCCGATTACAAGAACAATATGCAAGCAATTATTGCCGGTTTATGATAAGCCGATGATTTATTATCCTTTGTCGGTTTTGATGCTTGCTCAAATCAAAGACATATTGATAATTTCAACTCCTCAAGATTTGCCCAAATTTAAAGAACTGTTTGGCGATGGTTCTCAGTTTGGTTTGAATTTTGAATATAAAGTTCAGAATGAACCCAAGGGCATAGCGGAAGCTTTTATTCTTGCCGAGGATTTTATCGGCAAGGACGACGCTTGTCTTGTGCTTGGAGATAATATTTTTTACGGGCAGGGGCTTAGCGGTATTTTAAGAAAAGCCGTTGCCTCTATAAAAGAGAACGGTGGCGGGAATGTTTTTGGCTATTATGTGAAAGATCCCGAGCGCTATGGCGTGGTTGATTTTGATAAAGAGGGAAAGGTTTTATCCATTGAGGAGAAACCTCAATCGCCAAAGTCCAATTATGCCGTGACGGGGCTTTATTTTTATGATAATGAAGTGGTGGAAATAGCTAAAAATTTAAAGCCTTCAGCAAGAGGAGAACTTGAAATAACGGATTTAAACAAAGTCTATCTTGAAAAAAACAAATTGGGTGTTGAGCTTATGGGCCGCGGTTTTGCCTGGCTTGATACGGGGACTCATGAAAGTTTGCTTGATGCCAGTGAGTTTATAGCCACGGTTGAGAAAAGGCAAGGACTTAAGGTGGCTTGTATTGAAGAAATTGCCTATTTATTGGGCTATATAAACAAAGAAAAATTGGTTGAGCTTGCCGGAAATTATAAGAATGAGTATGGGCAATATTTACGAACAGTAAGCAGAGAAAACAGCTAGACGGCCAGACCGCTAGAGAGCGCGGCGGCTAATTTTTTTAACGCAAGGAACTTGATCTATGCCTTTTGAATTTGAAAAACTTGAAATTCCCGAAGTTATATTAATTTCGCCGAGAGTATTTCCCGACGAGCGAGGTTTTTTTCTTGAAACTTATAAAAAAACCGAATTCGCGAAAGCCGGCATAAAAGAAAATTTGATTCAGGAAAATCATTCGTGGTCAAAAAAAAATGTTTTAAGAGGGCTTCATTTTCAAAAAAGTCCGAAGGCGCAAGGAAAATTGGTTCAATGTTTAAGGGGAAAGATTTTTGATGTCGCCGTTGATATAAGAAAAAAGTCTCCGACTTTTTTAAAATGGGTGGGCATTGAATTATCGGAAGATGCCGGCGAAATGCTTTATATACCAAAAGGGTTTGCCCACGGTTTTCTTGTTTTAAGCAATTCGGCGGATGTTATTTATAAGTGTACAGCTGAATATTCTCCAAAGCATGAATGCGGCATAATATGGAATGATCCTAAAATAAATGTGGTATGGCCCAGTTCAAGGCCGTCCTTATCTCATAAAGATAAGAAACTGCCATTAGTGGGGAATATTAAATTATGAAAAAAACAAATATCCTAATTACGGGCGGCAGCGGTTTTATAGGTTCAAATTTTATTCATTATTTGTTTGAAGAGACAAAATTCAAAGGAAGAATAATAAATTGCGATAAGCTTACTTATGCGGCAAACCCTCTTAATTTAGCCGATATTAAGAAAAAATACGGCGGTAAGAAATATTTTTTTGAGCGAGTGGATATTTGCGATTATTCCAAAATTGAAAAGATTTTTAAAAAATTTAAAATTGATACGGTTATTCATTTTGCCGCTGAAAGCCATGTTGACCGCTCCATTCACGGCCCGAAAGATTTTATAGAAACAAATATTGTGGGCACTTTTAATTTATTGGATGTTGCGAGAAAATATTGGGGAAACCGCAAGGATGTTAAGTTTCATCATATAAGCACTGATGAAGTTTTCGGTTCTTTGGGGAAAACCGGAGCTTTTAAAGAAACCACGCCTTATGACCCCAGAAGCCCTTACTCGGCTTCAAAGGCGTCTTCAGACCATTTGGTTAGGGCTTATTTTCATACATATGGTTTGCCAATTACAATTTCAAATTGTTCAAATAATTATGGCCCTTATCAGTTTCCCGAGAAACTTCTGCCTTTAATTATTTTAAACGCTTTGGAGGGGAAACCTTTGCCCATATATGGCGATGGAAAAAATGTCCGTGACTGGCTGTATGTTGAGGACCATTGTTCAGCCATATGGCGCATAATTGAAAAAGGAAAAATCGGTGAAACTTATAATATAGGCGGAAATTCCGAGAAAAAGAATATTGATATCGTAAAGAAAATCTGCGCTATTTTAGATGTGAAACGCCCTGTTAAAAATAACTCCGCTTTTAAGGGCGGGAAACTCAAAAAGTATTCCGATTTGATAACCTTTGTTAAAGACCGTCTTGGCCATGACAGGCGTTATGCCATTGACGCTTCCAAAATTCAAAAAGAATTGGGCTGGAAGCCAAAACATTCTTTTGAGGGTGGTTTGAAGTGCACAATCAATTGGTATCTTGAGAATACCGGCTGGGTTAAAAAAATAAAGACCGCGTCCTATGCCGGCTGGCTTAAAAAGAACTATAAATAGACGCGTTAATGGAGTGAAGCGTTAGTAGCGTTTATTGAGTTAAGAAAATAAACACAGTATTTTATACTAGTTAGACTAAAAAAGTATAAAAAAATATTTGGAATCTGAGGGATAATGAAGAAAGGCGTTATTTTAATTGTCGGCGGAGCGGGTTACATAGGTTCTCATGCCAATAAGGCGCTTAGTAAGAAAGGCTATAAAACGGTTGTTTTTGATAATTTGTCTAGAGGCCATAAAGAGTTTGTAAAGTGGGGGAAGTTTTTTAAAGGGGATTTGGCGAATAAAAAACAATTGGAAGCGTGTTTTAAAAAATACCCGATTAAAGCGGTTATGCATTTTAGCGCTTTTGCTTATGTGGGCGAGTCTGTTGAGGAACCTGCCAAATACTACATAAATAATGTCGCCAATACATTGAATCTTCTTGAAGTTATGCGCGCGCATAATGTTAAACATTTCATATTTTCTTCCACTGGCGCTATCTATGGCGAACCTGTAAAAATACCCATAAATGAAAAGCATCCTCAAAATCCCATTAATCCTTATGGCAGAACCAAGAAAGTTATTGAAGATATTCTTGAGGATTATTCCAATGCTTACGGTTTGAAATATACTGCCTTAAGATATTTTAATGTGGCAGGCTGTGATCCTGATTATGAAATAGGGGAAATGCATAATCCTGAAATGCATCTTATTCCTCTTATATTGGATGCCGCGATAGGGAAAAGAAAGAATATTAAAATATTTGGCACGGATGATAAAACGCCTGACGGAAGTTGCATACGGGATTATATTCATGTTTCGGATTTGGCCGACGCGCATATTAAGGCGCTTGAATATTTATTTAAGGGCGGTAAAAGCGATTGTTTTAATTTGGGTAATGGTAAAGGTTTTTCAGTTAAAGAAGTTATTGAAATGGCAAAAAAAATTACCGGCAGAAAAATCCGCGTCATTGAGACTAAAAGAAGAGCGGGGGATCCCGCTGTTTTAATTGGAACTTCAGCCAAGGCTAAAAAAATACTTGGTTGGAAACCTCAATTTAATCGTTTGTCTTCCATTCTGGAAACAGCCTGGAATTGGCATATTAAAATGTGTAAATAATATGTTTGTTTTCCTTCTTTAGAAAAGAGAGGTTATGGAGAAAAGATGACTAAGGGTAATATTTTAATTGTTGGAGGGGCGGGGTATATAGGTTCTCATGCTAATAAGGCGCTTAGTAAGAAAGGCTATAAAACGGTTGTTTTTGATAATTTGTCCAGAGGCCATAGAGAGTTTGTGAAGTGGGGGAAGTTTTTTAAAGGGGATTTGGCGGATAAAAAACAATTGGAAGCGTGTTTTAAAAAACACCGCATAAAAGCGGTTATGCATTTTAGCGCTTTTGCTTATGTGGGCGAGTCCGTTGAGGAACCTGCCAAATACTACATAAATAATGTCGCCAATACATTGAATCTTCTTGAAGTTATGCGCGTGCATAATGTTAAGCATTTCATATTTTCTTCCACCGCCGCGACTTTCGGCGAACCCATAAAAATACCTATAAATGAAAAACATCCTCAGATGCCCATTAATCCTTACGGCAGAACCAAGAAAATTATTGAAGATATTCTTAAGGATTATTCCGCGGCTTATGGCTTAAAATATATCGCTTTAAGATATTTTAACGCGGCAGGCTGTGATCCTGATGGCGAAATAGGGGAAAAGCATAATCCCGAGACGCATCTTATTCCTCTTATATTGGACGCGGTAATAGGCAAAAGAAAGAATATAAAAATATTCGGAACAGATTATAAAACGCCGGATGGCAGTTGTGTTAGAGATTATATTCATGTTGCGGATTTGGCCGACGCGCATATTAAGGCGCTTGAATATTTATTTAAGGGCGGTAAAAGCGATTGTTTTAATTTGGGCAATGGCAAAGGTTTTTCAGTTAAAGAAGTTATTGAAGCGGCAAGAGAGATTACCGGTAAAAAAATCCGAATTATTGAAACCCAAAGAAGAGCGGGGGATCCCGCCGTTTTAATCGCGAGTTCAGCCAAAGCGAAAAAAGCGCTTGGCTGGAAACCTCAGTTTAATCGTTTATCATCCATTCTGGAAACCGCGTGGAATTGGCATATAAAACTCCACAAACAGAAGTCTTAGAGACTAGGAGTCTAAGGGTCCGGGAGTCCCCATTAAAAGTCCCTAACGGGACACCCGCTTAACTAAAAAGCAGATATAGGGAAGACTTTAACGGACATCTTTGCGACTTACTTCTAACGGGGCAAGCAGTTAGGCCGCTAGGCAGCTAGACGGTTAACAAAAAACCAATTTTAAGCCTTGACTTTTTTATTCAACCTTCCTAACTAGTAATTATAATTATAATTATAATTTGCTAAAATGTCTCCTATGAGAGATGAAATTTATGGAGTTGTTCTTGCCGGCGGCTCCGGCACAAGATTATGGCCTTTGAGCAGGAATTTACTGCCTAAGCAATTTCTTAAAGTCGGCAAAAAAGGTTCTTTTTTTGAGCAGACCATTAAAAGAATTTCTCCCATAGTGGGCAATAAGAATATTCTTGTGGTTACCAATAAGCTTCACGCTTTCGGAGCGGGATATAATCAGTTTAAAGATTTAAGAATTCTTATAGAGCCGGAGGCTAAAAATACGGCTCCCGCTATCGGCCTTAGCGCAGTGTATTTAAAAAAATTATCCAAAACAGATCCTGTCATAGTTGTGCTTCCTTCCGATCATATAATAGAGCGGAACGCTGATTTTCAAAAAGTTATAAAAAAAGCCGTAAATGAGGCTAAAAAAGGAAAAATAGTAACATTGGGAATTGTTCCCGACTCGCCTGAAACGGGCTACGGTTATATAGAAGTTAATAAAAAACCCGGTTCATTTAATACTTCCGCCTTGCCGGTTAAAAAGTTCGTAGAAAAACCCGATTTAAAAACAGCGGCTAAATTTGTCAAAACAGGAAGATATTTCTGGAATTCGGGGATGTTTGTATTTAAAGCCTCCGTTATTCTTGAGGAGTTTAAGAAATATGTTCCGCAGGCGCATGAGAAATTATGGCAAATATACAATGAAGCTTTTGCTTCAAATAAGATTGATTATGATAAATTGAATCATTGTTTTTCTTTAATGCCGGGTATTTCCATAGATTACGCGATAATGGAAAAATCTAAATTGGTTTATACCATTCCCTCTCGCATAGGCTGGAGTGATGTGGGGAGCTGGCATTATTTCCATAAGGTTTTGTCCAAAGATAAAAATAAAAATGTTAAATTCGGCGATGTGATAGATATTGATTCCAATAATAATCTTCTCTATTCCGATAAGCGCTTATTGGCAACCATAGGCGTAAACAATCTTTCCATTATTGAAACGGCTGACGCGGTTTTGATATCGGACATTAATCGTTCTCAGGAAGTTAAAAAAATCGTTCAAAAATTGAAAAAGAGAAAAAGAAACGAGCATAATGAGCATTTAACAATTGAAAGACCCTGGGGGCATTATACCGTCCTTGTGGATTTACCTAGCTATCGGGTTAAGAAAATCAAGGTTTTGCCTTATCAGAAAATAAATTTTCGTTATCATAAAAGCAGTTTAAGGCATTGGTTTGTTGCTAGCGGCAAGGCGGAAATTATTCTCGGCAAAAAGAAACTTACGGTTAAGGAAAATTCTCATATTGATATTCCCAAAAAAACGGAGTATATGATTACTAATCGCGGCGGAAAGGATTTGGAAATGATTGAGATTCAAACAGGCAAGCATTTTGCCTCGGGAGATATTGTAAATCTTGACGCTAAGCATCGGAAAATTTAAATTCAGATTAAAGGAAAATATTATGGCTAAAAAAAAGAAAGCGCTGATAACCGGAATTACGGGGCAGGACGGGGCATATTTAGCTCAATTATTACTCGATAAAGGATATAAGGTCTATGGGATAGTCAGACGAACCTCCACTGTTACCACTGAAAGAATAGCCCATTTATTTGAGGGCAAAAATAAACCGGAATTGGTTTATGGCGATTTAACGGATTCGGAATCCATGGTAAGAGTTTTAAAGGAAGTTCAGCCGGATGAGGTTTATAATTTGGGCGCTCAAAGCCATGTTGGCATTAGCTTCAAAGAACCTGAATATACCGCCAATGCCGATGCCTTGGGAGCGCTTAGATTGCTTGAGGGAATTAGAATGCTGGGCCTAGCCAAAAAAACAAAATTTTATCAGGCCTCTACATCGGAATTATACGGTAAAGTTCAAGAAGTTCCTCAAACCGAAACAACGCCGTTTTATCCTCGCTCGCCCTATGGCGTGAGCAAGCTTTTCGCTTATTGGATGGTTATCAATTATAGAGAATCTTATGGCATGTTCGCGACAAATGGAATTTTATTTAATCATGAATCGCCTCTAAGAGGAGAAGAATTTGTGACCAGAAAAATCACAAGGGCTTTAGCCAAAATTAGTTTGGGCGCGCAGAAATGTTTATATCTCGGCAATATGAATGCTAAAAGAGATTGGGGCCATGCCAGAGATTATGTTGAGGCCATGTGGCGCATACTTCAGCAAAAGAAACCCGATAATTTTGTTATAGCCACGGGCGAACAGCATTCGGTAAGAGAGTTTATTGAAATAGCGGCGCGCGAGCTTGGCATAATAATCAAATGGCAGGGCAAAGGCTTGTCCGAAAAGGGAATAGTTCACAGCCTTATTAAGCCTAATGTTCAATTTGGAACAGAAAAATTGAAAGTTAAAAAGGGCGATATCATAATTAAAGTTAATCCCGATTTTTACAGGCCCTCTGAGGTTGAAACTTTGCTTGGCGACCCTAAAAAATCCAAAAAAGTTTTAGGCTGGAAATTAAAAACATCCTTTAATCAGCTTGTGGGAGAGATGACTCAATCCGATTTTAAATTGGCCTTAAAAGAAACTTATCTTAAGAAAGGCGGCTTCTAATTTAGTGTAACAGCCTGCCCGCCGCGTTGTATTGGCGGGGAATTTAAAGTAAATTCTTTCCCCTTTAACAAAGGGGGATCGAGGGGGATTTTGATAGGATAATATAAAAAGTTTCTCGCTGAAAGCAGGATTAACTTGATGTGTATTGGAATAATTTTTTAATGCTAGACAAAAAACTCATAAAACAAATAGTTGAAAAAATAAATCAGGAACTTGATGTCGATAAGATTATGCTTTTTGGCTCTCAAGTCAGATCGGATAAACAAATAAGCAGTGATATTGATATCGCCATTGAGGGAATTAGCGTCGAGCAAGCCGGATTTATAAAAGAAATTTTAAATGAAGAGATTGAAACACTTTTAGATTTTGATGTTCTTTCATTTGACGAATTATCCAATAAAACTCTTAAAAAACGAATAGAAGAAGAGGGAGTGATTATCTATGAACGAAATGCTAAATGATAAACTTGCCAATTTTTCCAAGGCTTTATTAAGGCTTAAAGAAGGCTTATTGGAGAGCGGTTATGCTCTTTTTGTGGATGGCACTTTGCAAAGATTTGAATTTACATTTGAAACATCTTGGAAGGCCATGAAAAAGTTTTTATTGGTTGAAGGTTTTGATTGCGCGTCTCCCAGAGATTGCCTAAAAAAAGCTTTTCAAAGCGGTTATATTAAAAATGAAAAAATCTGGCTTGATATGATAAAAGACCGTAATTTAAGCAGTCATATATATGACGAAAAAGACGCGAAAGCCATTTATGACAGAGTAAAACAAAATTATAAAAGCGAATTTGAAAAACTTGAAGTTTTCTTAAAAGAAAAAATAAAAACTTTATAAATGCGCTTTTTATCTCGTGGGTTGGGATAAATGTTTGGTTTAGGCAGCCTGTCCGCCGTTGCAGTGTGGCGGAGAAACTCGCAGGGTTATTATAGAGGTAAAGGTTTCTATGAAAATAACTTTTTTGGGCACAAATGGTTGGTATGACACTAAAACGGGAAATACCGTAAGCGTTCTAGTGGATACAAAAAAATATTATATTGTTTTGGATGCCGGTAACGGTATTCACAAACTTGACAGATATTTAACCAAATCCAAACCTGTTTATATTTTTTTAAGTCATTTTCATTTGGACCATATAGTGGGCTTGCATACTTTGGTGAAGTTTAATTTTAAAAAAGGTCTGACCATCTGCGCGCCAAAAAACGCGAAAAAAATATTAAATTCAATATTGGAACAGCCTTTTACCGTATCTTTAAATAAACTTTCATATAAAAATTTCGTGCTGGAAATTCCAAGAGATATTTCCAAATTGCCTTTTGAATGTAAAGCTTTGCCTCTGAAACATTCTTCCCCTGTTTTGGGATATAGATTAAAAATTGACGACAAAATCATTTCATATTGCACCGATACGGGCTATTGCCCCAATACCGTAAAACTTGCCAAAGGAGCCGATTTTCTGATTAGTGAATGTTCGTATAAATCAGGCGAAAAAAATTCAGATTGGCCGCATTTAAATCCCGAATCGGCGGCTATGCTTGCCAAAGAAGCCGGCGTAAAAAAATTGGTTATGACTCATTTCGCGGCTGATAAATATTTGACTTTAAATGATAGAGCTAAAGCTGAAAAAATTGCCAAAAAAACATTTAAAAATTCTTTAGCCGCAAAAGACGGAATGATTATTAATTTGTGAACTCCCCTCTTTGGAAAAGAGGGGCTGGGGGAGATTTGAAAAAATATTTATCAAATCCCTCTCAATCATGATCCATTGTAGGGTGTCCATAGCAGTCCTTTGAAAGCCTAGACTGCAAGATAGTAAAGCAAGAACTTGTGTCCCATGTAGTCCTCTGAAAGTACAGTCCACCCCACTCCCTTTTCTAAAGGGAGAGGCTGAAAAGAGAAGTTGCTGGGGGAGATTTGAAATAACATGTTGCCTTATAATAAAAAAATGAAAATACTGGCCCGAAATCTTAGGGAAAATATGACCGATGCTGAAAGATTAATATGGTCAAAATTAAGAATGAAGCAATTGAAAAATTGTCAATTTTACAGACAGAAAGTTATAGGGAATTATATTGTTGATTTTTATTGTCCCAAAGCAAAACTTGTAGTAGAAGTTGATGGCGGTCAGCACTATATGGATGAAGGTAAGAAAAAGGATGAAAAGAGAGATAGCTATATTCAAAGATTGGGATTGAAAGTTTTGCGGTTTTCAGATAGGGATGTCCTTAAAAATATTAATTCGGTTTCTGAAGAAGTTTTCAATAATTTATAAAATTATTTAAGAAAAATCCCCCTTGGTCCCCCTTTGTTAAAGGGGGAAGATAACAGCGATCTTATTAAAGTTGTTCTCCCTCTTTAGAAAAAAGCCTGTCCCGCCAATGGCGGGAGGACGGGGGAGATTTGAATAAATTTGTTTATTCTCCCCTTTTGCAAAGGGGAGTTAGAGGGGATTTAAATAAGATTTTTAATAGAAAAAGTATGAACAAAAACCAGAAAACAGATTATCTAATTATCGGTTCCGGCATAATAGGGCTTACCTTAGCCAAACAGCTTAAAGAAACTTTTCCCGGAAAATCAATTATTATATTGGAAAAAGAGGATGATGTCGCATTGCATTCAAGCGGCAGAAATAGCGGCGTTTTGCA
>DAOWCC010000093.1 GCA_030639665.1 Elusimicrobiota bacterium
GCATATCCCCGTCTTCAGTGAAACTGAAATAGCTTTAGCCTTTATTAAAGGGGTTAAACTATATGCCGTTACGGGCACGAATGGGAAAACGACAACGGTGACGCTCTTAAATGAAATCTTTAAGGAAGAATTTAAAAATTCAATACGCTCAACCTGGGCTTGCGGAAATCTTGGCAAACCCCTTTCGCTTATCGCCCGCCGAGTTAAACCCGGAGATTTTCTGGCTATGGAAATATCCAGCTATCAACTTGAAGACTCTTCTTATATTAAGCCAAATGTTTCCTGCATACTCAATATAACTCCCGACCATATAAAACATCACGGCAGTTTAAATAAATATATTCAGGCAAAAACAAAAGTTTTTAAACTTCAAGATAAAAAAGATTCTTGTATTTTTAATTACGCGGATAAAAATAAATTTTTAAAAAATAAAATTAAATCCGAGAAACTGTTTTTTTCCGTCCCTAAAAAACCCGCGATAAGCGCGTATTTTGAAAACAGCGCCATTTATCTGAATTTAAAAAATAAAAAAATAAAACTCCGACCCCCAAAATTGCATGGACTTCATAATATTGAAAATTCCATGACAGCCGCGTTAATGGCTCTTACCGGCGGCGTAAAAAAACAAAGCGTTCAAAAAGCTTTTGATAATTTTAAAGGCGTTAAACACCGCATTCAACCGGTTCGAAATTTAAAAGGAATAAAATTTATAAATGATTCAAAAGCGACAAATATCAATTCCGTTATCGCGGCCATTAAAGCGCTGGCGGGCCCCGATAAAAATATTCTTCTGATTCTTGGTGGAAAAGACAAAGGCTCTTCTTATACGCCTCTCACTCCGCTTATCCGAAAACATATTAAATGTGTTTTAACAATTGGCGAAGCCGCGAAAAAAATCGAAAAAGAATTTAAAAATTCAATTGGTATAATCTCAGCAAAAACAATGACAACCGCGGTAAAAACAGCTTTTAAAAAAGCTGAAAAAAACGATATTGTGCTTCTTTCACCGGCTTGCGCTTCTTTTGACCAATTTGAAAATTTTGAGGCCAGAGGCGACGCTTTTATAAAAACGGTTAAAAAATTAAAATGATAAAAAGAAACAGACAAAAGAGATTTCTCTCAAATTTGTTTAATAATAAAAACTTTAAGCATATGGATTATTCATTTCTTCTTGTAAGCGGAATATTATTAATCTTCGGCCTGCTTTCCTTATATTCCGCAAGCGCTATCTATGCCACCAATAAATACGCGGATTCATTCTATTATCTGAAAAGACAAACCTTATGGATATTTATAGGCCTTGGATGCATGACCTTTATAAGCGGGATAAACTATAAAAAGCTAAGACCTTATATAAAACCCGCCATTCTGCTAACCTTAGCTCTTTTGATAATAACCCTTTTCTGCCCGCCCATAGCTAATGTCCGGCGTTGGATTCCACTGGGGCTTATGAATTTTCAAACCAGTGAATTGGCAAAACTAATGATACTGATTTATTTTGCCGATTATTTTGACCGTAATATAAGCAAAATCTCTTCCAATGGGAGAGTATTAATACAGCCGATGGTGGTTTTTGCCCTGACATTGGGCCTTATCGCCCTACAGCCCGACTTGGGAACACCGGCAATTATATTTATTGTTTCCATTTTGGTTTTCTTTGCCGCCGGTTTAAAAAAACGCCATATTTTTATTCCGATAGCGCTGGCAGTCCCCGCGCTTATATACGAAATATTCTCACGCGGCTATCGCATCGAAAGAATAAAAGCCTTTTTATCGCCTTGGGGAGATCAAGCAAATACCAGTTATCAGATATCGCAATCTCTGCTTGCCGTGGGCTCGGGCGGCTGGTCGGGAAAAGGTCTTGGCGCCTCAAAATTAAAGCTTATGTATTTACCTGAAGTACATACTGATTTTATATTTCCGATAATAGCGGAAGAATTGGGTATGATTGGCGCTATGGTGGTAGTAAGCCTCTTTTTATTTCTTCTTTTAAAGGGAATAAAAATCGCCAAAAGCGCGAATAATTTATTTTCTTCTTTACTGGTAATCGGCATAATGTTCACCATAACTTTACAGGCTTTTTTTAATATCGCCATGACGATAGGAATTGCGCCCACTAAAGGACTTCCCTTGCCTTTTTTCTCTTATGGCGGCTCTTCCATGGTCATGACTCTTATAGCAATAGGCATTGTTCTTAATATTTCAGCTCAAAAAAGATAATATTGTACTGAGGTTTATGAATACACAAAAAAGAATACTTATAGCGTCCGGCGGAACGGGAGGACATTTTTATCCCGGTTTTGCCATAGCCCAAGAACTCAGAAAAAGAAATTGGCAAATCGTTTTTTTAGTTAAAAAGAACGACCCGTCCATACCGACCATTGAAAATAATAATTTTGCCTTTTGCCAGCTGGATATGAAAGCTCTGCCGAGAACAATTAATCCTTTTAAGCAAATCTCTTTCAGCGCGAAACTTTTAAAATCTATTTTTCAAACTAAAAAAATAATAAAAGATTTCAAGCCGCTTCTAACCATAGGCATGGGAAGTTATGTTTCTTTTCCCGCAACCCTGGCTTCCAAATTTTCAAATATCCCCGTTATAATCCATGAATCAAACGCCAAATTCGGAATAGCCAATTATCTTTCAGCGCGTTTCGCTAAAAAAACGCTTCTCGGCTTAAAGATTGAAAAAAACCCTTTCAAAGAAAAATCCATATTATCAGGCACCCCCGTACGGGAATTTTTCTCTAAAAACATAGACCAAAACGCCGCAAAAAAACAACTCGGTTTGCGTGAGAATTTACCCGTTTTCTTAATATTCGGCGGCAGCCAGGGCGCCAGAAAAATAAACCACTCAATAGTCCGATTAATCAAACAAATTGAAAATAAACCGGATAAAATTCAAATCGCGCATATAACGGGAAAACGGGATTTTAAATCCATCACTGAAGAGTATAAAAAACAAAACCTTATTGAGCAGCCGAATATAAAAATATTTGACTATCGCAGTGATATGGATGTTTTATATGCCGCCGCCGACATTGTTGTTTCAAGAGCGGGGGCAAGCACCATCGCGGAACTTATGCTGTTAAAAAAACCCGCTTTCTTAATTCCGCTGCCAAATTCCGCGGCTGACCATCAAGTTAAAAATGCTAAAATTTTGGCCGATAATGATTGCGCCGTTTTGATAGAAGAGAATAATTCTTTTGAAAAAATTCTTCGCCAAAACTTTAAAAAGATTATAGAAGACTCATCAATAATTAAAAAAATGCGCGATAATTACGAAAAATTAAATATGCCAAGCATAACAAGCGCGGCATCATTTATAGCGGATATCATAGAAACTACAGTTTAAGACCAAGGCTAAGATTTAGGTCTGACAATAAAAAAAAGGCTGTTTGCATTGAGATTTTGTTGTTCTTGACCTTAATCTTGGTCTGCCGTAAAACTGCCGTTAAGGAGAATTAAAATGGAAATTGATAAAGGCGCGGTATGGATTAAATTTAATATCATGGAAAGCTTCATAAAAGACGCTTTCATAGGCATAGGCGTTCCAAAAAAGGATGCCGCGATATGCGCTAAAGTTCTTATAGACGCGGATAAATCGGGCTTTGATTCTCATGGCATATCCAGAATGAAAACAATCTATTATGACCGAATAAAACAAGGTATACAATTCGCTAAAACAAAATTTGAAAGAATTAAGGAAACTGCCGGCACAGCTGTTATAGACGGCCATCACGGCATGGGCCATGTTATAGGCGAAAAAGCCATGAAACTTGCTATCAAAAAAGCTAAAAAATGCGGCATAGGCATGACGGTCGTGAGAAATTCAACTCATTATGGAACCGCCGGCTATCACGCTTTACTTGCCGAAAAAGCCGGTATGATAGGAATAACGGGTACAAACGCCCGCCCTTCAGTCGCCCCGACTTTCGGCACGGAAAACATGCTGGGCACCAATCCCATAACTTTCGCCATGCCCACAAATGAAAAATTTCCTTTCCTGCTTGATTGCGCCACCTCGATAACTCAAAGAGGCAAAATAGAAATAGCCGCCAAGATGGGAAAGAAATGCCCCAAAGGCTGGGTAATTGATGCCCAAGGAAAAGAGGAAACGGATAGTAAAAAAATACTGGACAGTCTTGTAAAAGGAACATCCGCTTTTCTTCCTCTGGGCGGAGGGGGAGAAGATTTGGGCGGATATAAAGGCTATGGCTATTGCACCGTAGTTGAAATTTTATCAGCCGCTCTTCAAGAAGGTTCATATCTCAAGATGCTGACAGGAAGCAAGAACGGAAAAAAAGCTCCTTATTGTCTGGGACATTTTTTTATAGCCATTAATATCTCCGCGTTTACCAATATAAAGTTCTTTAATAAAATTGTAGGCAATATATTAAAACAGCTCAGAAATTCAAAAAAAATGCCGGGACAAAAAAGAATATATACCGCCGGGGAAAAAGAATATTTAACTTGGCTTGAGAGAAAAAACAAAGGAGTTCCGGTAAATAAAGGCACTCAAAAAGAAGTTCTTATTATGCAAAGGGAATTGGGGCTTACAAAATATAAATTTCCGTTTAAAGTAAAGATATAAGAAAAGGCAAAAAAGCGGCCACAAGGTTGCTACCGGGGGATTATTACGAAAGACCAAGATAAAGCTAAAACATTTATTTATGCCGGTTTTTTCCTGTTTTTTTCAATTACAGCGCTGAATTTTCTAAAGATAGAACCAGCGCATACTCTTTATTACCTTTTCGCGTGGTGGTCGTATATATTTTTTATTGACGGCGTAATATACACCATAAGAAAAGAATCCCTTATAATATCCAGAACCGCGCAGTTTTTTCGCCTGCTTCCATGGTCGGCATTTATATGGTTTGTATTTGAACTCCTAAACCTAAGACTGCAAAATTGGCATTATATGTATATACCAAGCTCGGATTATTTGCGCTGGAGCGGCTATATTCTCGCTTATGCTACGGTTTTACCCGGAATTTTTGAAACCGCCGAATTAATTGAAACACTGGGTTTATTTAAAAAAGCAAAAATTAAGCCTCTAAAAATCACACCCAAACTTCTTCGAGGATCAATGATTATAGGCGCCGCCTTTATAGCGCTTCCAATGTTGTGGCCAAAATATTTTTTTCCGCTGATATGGGGAGGATTTATATTTCTGCTTGATCCCATAAATTATCGCTTGGGACTAAATTCTTTTCTAAAAGATTGGGCGCAAGGCAATATTAAAAAATTTTATACCCTTTTACTTTCAGGCTTTATCTGCGGAGGTTTATGGGAATTTTGGAACTTTTTTTCGGGAGCAAAATGGGAATACACTGTGCCGTTTGTCGGAAACTTAAAAATATTTGAAATGCCGATACTTGGTTATATAGGCTTTCCGCCTTTTGCCATATCGTGTTATGTCATGTATTCTTTCATATCCTATATATGGCGCGGAAAAACCCATGAATTTGAAGCCGGGGAAAATCTGAAAATCCCCAGTAATCCTTTATTAAGAATAGGAGCCTATATTCTTGTCATCGCTCTTTCAGCCATAACAATCGCGGCCATAGACAAATATACCGTATGGCTTTACATAGCGCGCCTATAAATAATCTGGTTTGAAATAAGGAAATTTGACATATGAACACATTACAACCGGAAATACTCTTTCTAACAAAGGATGAAATTCTTTTTGATTTTTGTCGTTCAAAATTTAAAAAGGGAAATTCCAATCTTTATCTTGTTAGCGCGGCTTCTGAAATGAGAAATTTTATCCGCGAGAAAGATATAAACGCGATTATTCTTGATTCCGATTATTCCTATGATATCATTGGTTTGCGGGCGGAAGAGGCCATAGCGAAACTCAAAAACTCTCTTAATCCAATGCCGATAGTAATCATACTAAAAAAGGAAAATTATTCCGGACAAATTCTGAAACTTTTGGAAATTGGCGCCCATGAAGTGCTGACACATCCGATAAAACCGCAAATACTCGTGGAACAAATGAAAGCCCTTGTGAGGATTTTTTTTAAAAAACCGATAAAAAAACGAAAATATTTTACGACGAAAAATGAAAATATACTAATGAACTATCCGGCAAGAAAATGCTTCATTAAGCTTGGCCCTAAAGGTGAAAGACAGGAAATTAAACTGACAAAGACTGAATTTCAAATACTTTATCGGCTTTTACAAAAAAAAGGCGAACTTGTGTCATTTGAGGATTTCCGTAAAAACTTATGGCCCACCGCTTCATCTTCCAAAACAATAATTCATTTGCTGCATCAAATTATCTCAAATATCAGAAAAAAAACACATCCTTGTCCCGTTAAAATAGAAAGCATACGCGGAGAAGGGTTCCGAATATCATAGCCAACCTCTCTTTCACTCCTTATTATCTTGATTAAAAATTGATTATTTATTGATTAAAAATTGATTGACAGAAGGCTTTTCACCCCTTAGACTATACACAAGGGCGTTTTATGAAAAGAAAAATTTTATCTATTATTCCAATATCTTTACTTTTTATCTCCATTATGGGAAAGGATTGCTTTCCCGCAATAGAAATGATTAAGATGGACTTTTCCTCATCTCACCATATTGAAGTTACTGCAAGCTCTTACACAATCACGACAATAACGGGCGGAAGCAATGCTTCTTTAACCGAACTAAAGGTTTCCACCTCATCTTTAGTTTCCGGCTATCTTTCTCAAATACCTTCTATAGTTTTGAACCCTCAAATAGGGAGCATAAGCGGGGGGGGCCTTTCTCTCGAAAACAGGACTCTCGGAATCAGCTCATTAGCCCAGCCAAACATTCCATTTGGCAACGATTTATCCCCGGACACTGTTTCATCAGCTACCGTTAAAGTGGTTGAGATATTTGACCATCTCGGCAATTCCAAATATAATGAATGGAACATCACAGCCGAATATGACTTTAATACTAAAGAGATAAAATTGACTCCGGTTTCCGACTGGCCAAAAGGAAGCCTCTTTATGGTAAATCTTTCTTCCTCAATAAAAGATTTCAATCTTCTGCCTTTAGAAGGGGAACCTACCGCCTATTTTACAACTCTAATGGACGCGACCATCGAAAATACCGTTCCTTTGATTGAGAACACCAATACAAAAATTCATATAGCCGCAAATGCCTGCGATGAAGACTTTTTTGTAAATCTTTCAACGGGACACAAGAACGGAATTGAAGACGCCAATAAGAAACTGACCCGAGTACTGGGCAATGATAAAACCCCTTTAAAAATTCTCAATATCGATTTATACAATTCCTCGGCAACCCACACAATAAGCAATTTAAATACCCTGGCCAAAATATCTTTTTCCTATGAAGATTTGGATAAAGATGCAAACGGCTTTATAGACGGTTCTTTTGAAAAACTAAAAACACAAAATCTTTCCATCTGGAGATTGAATGAAGATAAAAATCTATGGGTGAGACAAAGCGGATATTATGTGGATGAGGCAAAAAAAGAAGTTTCACTAAAAACGGATCATTTTTCAACTTACGCTCTTGTGCCTAAATCCGACGAGGATGTTTCAAATATTCACGCTTATCCGGTGCCGTTCAGACCAAATGCCGGCAATACTCAAAAATACGGCGCGTGGAGCGATGGCATTACATTCACCAATCTCCCAAGCGAAGGAAAAATAAGAATTTACACGATTTCAATGCGGCTTGTCAGAACACTTGAAATAATCCCGAATGAGATAGTCTGGGATGTTAAAAACAATAAAGGAGAAATCGTCGCGAGCGGCATGTATATATGGGAAGCTGTGTCAGGAAACAACAGAAAAACAGGGAAGCTGGTGATAATAAAATAACGAAGCTGGCATTATGAAAAAAAATAAACCGATAAAACCATATAAAATTTCCACGCTTAAGAATTTAAAAGCGATTGGTTTTTTCTTTATTTGTCTTCTTTTATTCACTTCTCTTTTTAATTTTCCTCTCTACGCGGGAGAAGGTAAAAGCGGACTTCAATTTTTAAGGATAATTCAAAGTCCCAAATCAGCCGCCATGGGAGAAACCGGAGTCGGATTTTATGGAAATTTACAGGACTCTCTTTCTTTAAATCCGGCCTCGCTTTCTCTACTGAGACATAAAGAAGTATCCTTCACTTATAATATGTGGGTGGAAGACATTTCAATGCAGCAAATATCATTTTCCAGACCCACGCAAAAAATGGGTTCTTTCGCCGCGTCATTAAGCATGCTCTCGGTAAAACCGTTTGATTCCTATGACAACTCGGGAAGTCCGACAGGAAAAATTCAAGCTAGAGATTTATCTTTTCAAATCGCCCATTCGCGAAGATTATGCGGACACTGGAGCGACAAACGATACGGACTTTTTGCAGGAGCGGGCGTAAAATACGCCGAGGAAAAACTTGAGACCGTAAAAGCGAACACTATTCTTCTTGATGGGGGATTGCTTTACATGAAAAAACTGGATGACTCCCGACTTGGAATAGGATTATCTTTCATGAATCTTGGCAAAGGACTTAAATTTGACAAAGACCGTGATCCTTCTCCCGCCGTATACCGTTTGGGAGCGAATTATCAGATGAGGTTTTACGGCGATTATTTATCATTTTCCGCGGATATTAAAAAGAACTCCGACAATAAAAAACTCATGCCTTCTTACGGAGCGGAATTAACCCTCAAAAAAGTTATGGCAATAAGATTGGGATATATTCCAAATCGAAATGTAGGAAATGGGATAAGACTCGGAGTCGGTTTTAATCTGAAAAATATCAGATTGGATTACGCGATTGTCAACTACGCGCAATTCAACTACGCCCACAGAATAGGTCTTTCATACTCTTTCGGCAAATCGGTTGAGATTACGCCCTATCTGAATCCGAAACAAGAAAAAGCGAGATGGAAAGTAAAAAGAGCGAAAAAATTCATGAAAGAGAAACTTTATTATGAAGCGGCTTTGGAACTTAATGAAGCCCTTAAACTTGACAAAAAAACTCCACATGCTATGGAATTAATGCAAAAAATAAGCGAAGAAGTGGATAAAATTAAAACCGATTAAGCAGACATGATTGAAGCCCGATAATATGATAATTCGCGGGAAACCCTAAAAACAAAATGGGAACCAAAAATATGGCAAAATATTCAATATAGCGGGAAAATCATGAAACACTCAATATATATATTAGCGATAATGATTTTTTTCGGCGCCATTAGCGAATCCTATTGCGCTGTCGGCGAAGGCATAACTTATCAGGGCACTATCCGAAAAGACGGCGCCATTTACACCGGCCAAATAGACGCGATATTCAGAATAACCAATCAAGACGGCAGCGCCGAATACTGGACCAGC
>DAOWCC010000248.1 GCA_030639665.1 Elusimicrobiota bacterium
AACCTTTAAGCTTTGGCGCCATGTATTGAGGATTATTGATTAAAGGGACAGCGGTATAAAATTTTAAACTTAAGTTTATTTGTTCATTGATATAAGCGCTTTTTTTATCGGCTTTCGCGTTTAAAAAAATTAAATCGTCTTTTTCCGGGGCATTGTTTTTCTGTCCGCCCGCAGAGCCCAGTTTGTCGAAAGTTTTGACGGTCCGTGGAGAAATATTGGCATTGGATTTTACCACTTCAATATTTATCGGGGAGGTGAATCTTTTTTTATGTCCTTCAAATATGGCTATGGACGGAATTTGAACTTTGCCTATTGTTTTAGGCGTAAGCACATATGAAAATTGCAGAGAATATGAAAATTTACCGTTAATATAGCTTATGTTTTGCTTTTGTCCCGAGGAATAAACATTGAAATGTTTCATTTTTGGGACTACCGGAGTGTTTACTTTGTTTGAGGATTGAATGGCTATTGTTAATCGCACTGTGTCGTCTATTGCCACCGTTTCTTTATCAACGGTCGCGGATATGCTCATTTCCGCTTTTGCCAAAAGCGGAAAGGCGCATAAGATGGTTAAAAAAACAGTTGTAACAATAGCGCTACGGCGAGGCAACGCGGTAGCGAGGCGGTTAATGGATGTTTTCAAATTCATGCTTTTCATTATTTTTATTTCCTGCAATCTGAGACCTGCGACCTTCCGCCTTTGGCGGAACTACCAATCCTTGTCTTGCAGGTCATCATGGTTGTCGCCTTTTTTTTGCATTCTTAAATTCATTGTTTCCGGTTTTACTGAAGATTTTTCTTTTTCTTTAATCATCTTTAACAGTCTTTCAGCCTGCTCTTTGGATATTTCAGGTTTAGGCTTTTGTTTGCCTTTATCCTTTTTCTTTTTGTCTTTGTTATTTTGTTTATTCTTTTTATCCTTATCGCAGGTTTTCTTTTCTTGCTTGATTTTTTTTAGAGTCAATTGAAGATTATGCTTGGAGTTTTCATCTTTTGGATTTAGGAGTATGGCCTTTTTATAATTTTTAGCGGCCTCTTTGAAATCTTGGTTTTTAAAATCGGAATTGCCCGCGTTATAAAAGCTTGCCGCTTCTATTTTTTTATCCTTTGCCGCTTCTTTAAAGAAAGCCGCCGCGCTTTCATAATCTTTTAAGCGGTAAAATGTATCGCCGATATTGAATTTTATCTTAGCGTCATCAGGAGCCGCTTCCTCAGCCTTTTTATAATATTCATAGGCTTTGGAATAATCCTCTTTTTCATACCGGGAGTTTCCTTTATTGGCCAGGGAATTGGCATTCGCGGCAAAAGAGGGGCTCTGCGCCATAATAAAAAATAAAAGTAAAATTAGATTTACAGGGACTTTTTTAGTTTTAATTTGTGGCACAAATTTCTCCAAGTGGCGTTTTATTATTTTGTATTTGCCTTGTTTGAAATAATATATCCGCGCCCTTTTTCAAAAACTGACTGAATTACCCGCCCTACATTAAAAGAAGTTCTTGATTCAGGCAGTATAAATTCTATCAAAAGGAGCAGTAAAACGATAAACAAAACAATTTGATATTTGTTTTTAAAACTCGCCCGTTTTGAAAATTTAACTTCGGAAAGCTCTGAAATTCCGATACTCTTTATAATTTCATTTGCCACCGCTTCAGGCTGGCTATAGCGGATATATTTTCCCAGAGTCTGAGCGGACAATTCCTGCAAGACTTTTTCATTAAGACGGGTAACCACCGTTTTTCCGTCTTTATCTTTTTTATAGCCGGCGGAATTTCCTTTCTCATCCGTGAGAGGTATTAATTCTCCGTCTTCGCTTCCTATGCCGACCGTAAAAATCCGCACTTGATTTTCAGCGGCATAGCTTCCCGCCTCTTTGATTCTTTCGGAAAAGTCCTCGCCGTCGGTTATTATAATGGCGGTTTTTTCTCCTTTCCGGTCTTTTAGCATATCCACTGATTTTGTAACGGCTATTGCCAAATCCGTGCCTTTTTGATTTATCATGCCAACGCGCAGAGATGAAACAAAATAATTAAAAGCGTCTCTATCGGTGGTCAAGGGGCACTGAGTGAAAGCGTTTCCGCTAAAGGCCACTATGCCCGCTCGATAATTATCAAAAGAACTTATTAAACTCTTTATCATCAGTTTGGCATTTTCCATTCTATCGGGTTTTAAATCTTTAGCGAGCATGGACAAGGAAGTGTCAACCGTTATGACTATATTGCCGCTAAGTTCTCCCACATTCTCAAATTCCACGCCCCATTGCGGCCCCGCGGCTGAGATAAAAGCCAAAAATAAAGCGGCCAGAAAAAGCCAATTTTTTATTTTTATTCTTAAAAT
>DAOWCC010000104.1 GCA_030639665.1 Elusimicrobiota bacterium
ATGGGGGTTAAGCTGAAAGAGGCTATAAGCGAAAAGAGTGTTGTATATACTACGGTAAGTCCGAAGGAGCGCATGAACATGCCTATTATGTCGCCCATTGTGGCGATAGGCATAAAAACCACCAAATTAGTTCCTGTGGCGGCCATAACCGCTACGGCAACTTCTTTAGTGCCGTCTATGGCGGCTGTTATGGAATCTTTTCCTTTATCCAAATGGACCAAAACATTTTCTATTATGACTATGGCATTTGCTATCAATGTTCCAAGGCTTGTCGCTATGGCGAGCAGAGTCAGGAAGTTTATTGAAAATCCCGAGGCAGACATTGGCCCAAAAGTTGAAATTAAAGAAGTTGGAATAATTATCGCCGCGATAAATGTTAGCTTGAATTTTCCGGTGAACATATAGAGTATAAGAACGGTTAGCAGAATTCCAAGAAGGATATTTATTTCCGTGTCAAAGGTTTCTCTTTTTAAAAATTCCGTGCTGTCGGACGCGATTTCAAGCTTCATGCCTTTTGGCAGATTTTTTTGAAAGCCCGCGAGTCTTTTTAGCGCTTCATCGGAAACGGCCGCGGCATTGCCGTCGGAAGCTTTATTTAAGGAAAGGCCGACAACCTCTTTGCCATTAAAGCGGGCCATGGATTCTATTTTCTTAAAGCCATCTTCAACCACCGCTACTTCTTTCAATTTAAATTTAGAGCCTTCTTCGCTCGTAAGCCACATATTGCTTATTTCATCCACGCTTTGAAACTCTCCGACAAAACGAACGCTTAAAGCGTCATAGCCTTTTTCAAGTTCTCCTCCCGGAATATTCATGTTTTTTTTGCGTATGGCGTCGGTAATATCGGTAATGGTAATATACCGTTCTTTCATAAGCATGGGATCAAGTTTGACATTAATGCGTCTTACGCGGCCGCCGTAAACATCCACTTTGGCAACTCCCTCTATTCCCGAAAGCTTATTTTTAAGGGTTTTATCGGCATATTCATAAAGGTCTTTTGAATTATGTTTAGCGCTTGTTAAAGTAAGTTCAAGCACAGGCTGCATTAAAGGGTCAAATTTTTCAATCAAAGGTTTTTTCATATTATCGGGCAATTCATTTAATATGGCTTCCACCTTATCTTTAACTTCAATAAGTTTAACATTCACATCGGCTGAAAGATTAAATTGCGTGAATATAAATCCGAAATTATTGTAAGACATGCTTTCGATACTGTCTATTTCAGATATTTCGGCAATGGCGTCTTCAATTTTTTTGACGACCAGTGTTTCAACTTCCAAGGGGGTCGCTCCGGGATAAACGGCGGTAACCGTGACCATGGGAAAATCTATTTTAGGAGTTTTTTCTATTTGAATATTGGCAAAAGAGTATATGCCCAAAACCACAAAAACCATTACAAACATTATAGTCGTGACAGGGCGCCTTACAAAAAATTCTATCATTGAAGTTCTCCGTTTCGAGGTTTAATTCGTAAAATTTTATCGCCCTCAGAGAGCAAAGTCTGTCCTTGAAATATCACTTCATCTCTCGAGGCAAGGCCTCGTTTGATGATTGAATCATAACCGTTCGAGCTTTTAACAATCACTTCTTTTTTTATCGCTAAAGAATCTTTTACTATCCATATATAAGTTTTGTTTTTCTTCCATGATAAAATGGAATTTGGAACGCTTAAAGCGTTTTTTATCTCTCCGACTTTAACATAAGTTACCATCCATTTATCACATTTTGCCCGGCAATTAAAAGTGGCTTTAACCAGATTCATGCCCGTGTCAAAAGATATTTTTTGGGAAACATATGTTATTTCACCCTTTGCTTTATGACCATTGAAGGCGGAATGGATTTTTTGCCCGGCTTTAAGTTTTTTGCTTATTTTTCTAGGCACATAACCGGTAAAATTTTCATCGGAAGGTTTAAGGGTTATCTTTTCATATTGAGGCAGAGTTCTGCGGTAAATTTTTTTAGTGCTAACGGGTTTGCCATGCTCTTGCCATAAGGCCTTGAAAGTGACGGGCGAAGAAATCCTAAGAGCTTTAATTTCTTTTTGTTTCAAAATGATCGCCATCGTAAAAATAGCAATTGCCAGACTATAGAAAAAAATTCTTTTTTTATTCATTTGTCACTCCCGCAAGTTTTTCAATCTCGGCAAGATTGATTTCCAAATTAACCAAGGTGATTTCCTTTTTTATTTTTTGTCTCGTTAAATATAGTTCCGCGTCATTTAAATTGGTTACCGATAAATAGCCCGAGCGAAAACGGTCTTGGCTCATGTTAAAAGATGTTTCAGCCAGGCTGATGGCTTTTTCATTGGCTTTAAGAGTTTTAATAAGTTCATTATATTTTGAAATAGCGTTTTCAAGGTTAAGAATGAGTTCTTTTCTTTTTTTCTCAAGGGCAAGGCCGGCATTGTTTTTTAAAATTTCAGCTTGGCTTATATTCTCCTTTCTTCTTCCTGCATCAAATAAGGCTAAGTTAAATCTGATGCCCAGCATGGCATAATCATTTAAAGCGCTTGGGCCCGGAATAAAGCTCGCGCCATAACCGCTTTTGTTATAGCTTGAAAATGCTGAGATTTCAGGATAATATAATTTTCCAAGCATATCAATTCTGTCTTTGGAAGCAGCAACTGCGAGCTTAAGTTTTTTAAGGGCGGGATGATGCAGCAAAAGTTTCTCAATAAGTTTTCGGTGGTCCATAGGTTCATATTCATCTTTAAATATGTCATTGCTAATATCCACTTTGCTTGCCAGATCAAAATCATCAAAACCCAGTAAGATTATGAAGGTGTGAATTATTGTATTTAGATTTGCTTTGGCGTCGTTTACCGATGGCATTCTGCCGGCTATATCGGATTCCGCTTTAATATTATCGTATTTTGAAGCCCGGCCGCTTGAAGATCTTTCTTTCAATATAGTTTTGTTTTGGCGAGCTCTTTCAAGGGACTCATAATGAATTTTATGAACCATTTTGGCAAGATAAATATTGTAATAGGCGAACTTGGTTAAATATATCATTTCCCGTTTAAGCGCGTTTTCATCAAGCGCGCTCATATCCGTTTGTTTGGATGCCATGTCTATATTTTTTTTCATTCTGCCGAAAGTGAAAATTTTCTGAGAAAGACTTAAGCCGAAATCCATGGAATAATCATTCATGCCAATGCCATTTGAGTATTGCAAGTTTTTAGCCCATGAAAATGATGTTGATAAAGAAGGTTTCTTTTCTTGTTTGGCTTTTGATAAATTGGATAAGCTTAATTTTTTTCCGTTTGAAACCATTTGAAGATCTTCGCTGGAAGAAAGGGTCATTTTAATGGCGTCATCCAGAGTTATTATTATTTTGCCTTGGCAAAAAGAGTTAAAAGGAGGGGAGATTAGTAGGATGATTATGAGAAGTGATTTTTTTATCATTTTTGTATCCCGCTTAGAAACAATGTGAATTGTTTTTTATATAGATTTCTTACTTCGCTAAAGTCCTTAAATTGGGCATAAAGGGGAACGCCTATGAGAATTGAGGTTAAACCAAGAACTATATCCTGCGCGTTTACGGTTGTTTTTAGGGTTTTGTTTTTAATTGCATCATTAATAAGATAGAAAAATAAATCAGGTATTGATTTCTCTTTGATATTTTCAATGCCTTTATAGTTTTTGAAGGCGTAAATTTTTTCAATATCTGAAAGAGGCTTGATATCTTGCGGAAACAATCTATTTGATATTTTTATGGAAATTATGTCATAAAAAGTTGCCATGGGTGTTTTTTTGAAAATACAATCGCAAATCATAAGCAGGCCGTTTACCAGGTTTGCTTTTGGCCGGCTGTTTTTTATTTCCCATGCTACGGGAAGAAAGAAGAAATTTCCGCTATATCTGAATAAATCAATTTTGGTGGGGAAATAATTAAAAAAAGTCGCTTCGGAGATATCAATTTTTTTGCATATTCTTTTGATATTGGCTTTTGCAAAACCATATTGTTTGACCTCGGCAAGAAAGGCGTGACCGAGTTTTACTTTTGTTTTAATATGTTTTTGTTGGCGTAATGTAAGGTTATCCATAAAAAAATTATAGCAAGCTCTAAAATTATAGTCAACTCTAAAAAATAAATCTTGCAAAGTCTTGACAAAATACGGAAAATCTCTTATACTTTAATAGACGGACTGGTCAGTCCGCAATTTGCAGGGAGATTGAAATGAAAATAAAGGGTGATGATAAGATGAAGATTCTTATTGAAAACAGGAAAAAACAAATATTGGATGCCGCGGTTATAGTTTTTTCCAAAGATGGTTTTTCTAGGGCCAATACCGACGATATTGCGAAAAGAGCCAAACTGGGGAAGGGAACCGTTTTTAGATATTTTAAAAACAAAAAAATCCTTTTTTGTTCTGTGGTGGATAGGGGTTTAGATAGTCTTAAAAACGAAATAATGTCGGAGATTGAAAAAGTTAGTGATCCTTTGGAGAAAATAGAAAAGATTATTGAAAGTTATTTGTCATTTTTTGAAAAGAATAAAAACTTGATAGGTATTTTAATTCATGAGCAGAGTAGCTTTCAAAAGAGAATAGCCAGTCAATATCTTAATCACTATTATGGGAATGTGGATAGAATAAAACTAATTTTTAAGGAAGCTTTGAGCCAAGGCTTGATAAAGAGAATGGATATTAACAAAGTTATTACTGTTTTGACCGGTTTATTGAACGGTATTGTTTATATGTGGCAAGTGGAAGGAAGAAAAGGCAAGTTAACAGATAGGGTATCCATTATCTTGGAAATATTTTTTACCGGTATAATTAAAAATAAAGCTAGAGGAAAAAAATATGGAAGAATTAGTGTTTGATAATAGAAAGCGTTTAATGAATAAAAAAACAATTGTTTATTGTGTTTTCAGCATTTGTTTTATTGCTTTGGCGCAGGTTTCTTTTGCGGTAAACAAAAAACCTGTTTTGGTTTTAACCGAAGAAAAGGCGATAGAAACCGCTTTGAAGAATAATTATGACATTCTTTCTAAAAAAGAAGAGATAAAAGTCTCCCAAAGCATAGTTAATCAAGCATGGTCCAAGGTTTTTCCGAATATAAGTGTGGGCGCTAATTATATCCGTTATGAAAATCATCCTTTCATTCCTTTTGAGAACAATCACGGCTACAGTTTGGAGGTTTCACAGTTGCTTTTTGCGGGAGGAGGAGTCTCTAATGCCATAGGCGCTTCAAAAAATAATTTAAAGGCTGAGAGAGAAGGGAAAAAAGAATTGGAAAATAATATCGTATATGGGGTAAGGCAAGCTTTTTACAATATCTTATTGGCAACTGAGTTTGAGAGAATAAGAAAAGAGACTTTGCTTTTAACCGAAGAAAATTTATCTATAACACAAGAGCGTTATAAAAAAGGAGAATCTTCACATTATGATCTTTTAAGGAGCGGAGTTGAGGTTTCCAATAGTAAAGTTCAGCTCATAAAAGCGAAGAATTTAGTTAAGGTTTCCAGAAATTTTCTCAAAATTTTGTTGGGAATTGATTATTCCAAAAAAATTGAAATAAACGGGAAATTTAATTATGTTCCCCAAAATTTTAATTCTAATGATTTGATAAAAGTAGCTTTAAGCAAAAGACCTGTCTTAAAAGAAATATCGCTTAGAGAAAAAGCTGCGCGAATGCAGGTGAAAAGCGCTTTTTCCGGACATTTACCGCAGGCATATTTCAGTTTTACCGATTATGGTAATCAGAAAGAAATGTTTACTTCGGGCAGGGGAAAATATGATGATTATTGGATAGCCGCGGTAGCGTTAAAAATACCTCTTTTTGATGGTTTTTTGACCACCGCAAAAGTAAAGGAAGCAAAAGTCATGGTAAGAAAAGTCGGTATTTTAAAAAATAAATTGACGAATATCGTAAAAATAGAAGTTATAAATGCCGCTTTAAATTTAAAGGCGGCTCAAGATACGGTTGAATCTCAAAATGAAAATGTAAATAGAGCCAAGGAAGCTTATGAGATAATTCAGCAAAAATATTCTTTGGGGGAAGCTGCGCAATTGGATTTATTGGACGCTCAGCTTGCTTTGTCTGTAAGTCAAATTAGTTATGCGCAAAGTCTTTGTGATTTTACGGTAGCCGGGTCTAAATTGGAGTATGTTGTAGGTGATAAAATTTTTGGAGGCGCAAAAAAATGAAAAATATATCTTCAATATTATCAATATTAGTTATTTTTGTTTTCTTTGGTTGTGGAAATAAAAACGAGAGCGTAAAAGAAGAAGTTGTTATTCCGGTTGAGGTTGCTATTGTCAAGAGGGCCCAGCTTAATAATATCCTTCAATTTGTAGGAAATATAGAGGGCAAAGATCAAGTTCAAATCTATTCAAAGGTTACCGGTAAATTGATTGAGTATAAAATTAGGGAAAGAGGTGATGTGAAAAAGAAAGATATTGTGGCTTTGATTGATAGAGATATTACCGGTTCTAAATTTGAACCCGCTCCCGTGCAAGCGCCTATTTCAGGGGTGGTTGTAAAAACATATTTTGATCAAGGAGATAGCGTAAATTCTCAAATGCCGATTGCCGTTATAGCAAATATGGATGAGGCCAAGATTAAAATTGAAATTCCGGAAGTTGATTATCCTATTGTTAAATTGGGGCAAAGGGCCGAGATAGTCATAGATGCCTATGCCAATAAGAAATTTATCGGAAAAATTTCCAAATTAAGCGCTCTTATAGATTCCAATACCCGTACGGCAACAGCTGAAATATCCATAAAAAATAATAAACATATGCTTATTCCGGGAATGTATGCCCGCGTTAAATTGTTTGCCGGCGGACATAGTGGTCTTGTTGTACCCCGTGACGCCATTTTAAAATTACCCGGGACAGGAGTGTATTATTGTTTTATGGTGGAGGAAAATAAGGCGAAAAAAGTGGTATTGCAATTAGGCGCGGCGGAGAAAAATTTACAAGAGATAAAACAGGGCTTAAAGAAGGGAGATGCGGTTATACTTTCAGGTCAGGGAATTTTAAAAACAGGTATTAAAGTTGAAATTAAAAATAATATTAAAGAAGGTTAAATAAAATGAATTTACCGGGTTTTGCCGTTAAGCGGCCATTAACAGTATTAATGTTCTTTTTAGCGATATTTTTATTTGGAGTGATCTCTCTTTCCAAATTGGGCATAGATATGCTTCCTGAAATCGAGCCTCCGGCAATAAGCGTAATTGTGCCTTATCCCGGTGCTTCGGCCTCCGATGTTGAAAATGATGTGACCGTATATTTGGAAGATCAATTAAGTGTGGTTAATAATCTTGATAAATTAAGTTCTTCGTCAAAAGACAATATTTCCGTGGTTACCTGTCAATTTAAATGGGGAACCGATTTGAATGCCGCGTCTAATGATGTGAGAGATAAGCTTGATTTGGCTAAGTCCGATATTAAAGAACATGCGCCCGGATCACAGGAACCTTTGCTTTTTAAATTTTCTTCAGCGGTTATGCCCGTAATGGTTGTAACCATAAGCGCCGATAAAAGCTGGCCTCAGCTTTACCATATTATGGATAAACAAATCTCCGATCCTCTAAAGAGAGTAAAGGGTGTTGGGATGATTACGGCATTTGGCGGGCTTCGCCGCCAAATTAAAGTTCAATTTAATTGGCAAAAGTTGGAAGCTTATAATTTATCTCCTTTAACAATCATAGCGGCTTTAAAAGGTGAGAACTTGGATATGCCTTCCGGTGATGTTGAGATGGGGAAAAGAAAATATTATATAAGGGTGGCCGGTAAGTTTGATAGTATCGAGGAAATTAAAAATGTTATTGTCGGAATGTCTAAAGGAAAGCCGATATATCTGAAAAATATTGCCGAGGTTGAAGATTCTTTCGAACGGCAAATGATGAAAGGCTGGAGCAATGACAGGGATGCCATTGTTTTGCTTATTCAGAAACAATCGGGAGCAAATACCGTAGAAGTTTGCAAAGATATAAAAAAATTTTTGGGTAAGATTAAGAAGGATTTACCTCCGGATGTGAATATCACCGTTCCTATAGACAATTCTGAATTTATTTTAAACGCCATTGGCAATTTAACCAATACTTTGATTGTCGCGGGTATTTTGGTGATTTTAGTAGCTTTGCTTTTTTTAAGGAAAACCTTGGCGAGTATAATTATTTCTTTATCCATCCCTTTTTCGCTGATTTGCGCGTTCATTTTTCTTTTTGTAAACGGATTTACAATAAACATAATATCCTTAATGAGTTTGGCAATTGCCATAGGCATGGTTGTGGATAATGCCATTGTTGTTTTAGAAAATATAACCCGCCATATTGATTCGGGCGAAAAGCCGGAAGAAGCGGCTGTTTTTGCTACGAAAGAAGTGGCTCCGGCCATAACGGCTTCAGCTTTAACGACAATTGTCGTGTTTATTCCTCTTATATTTGTCAGCGGTATCGCGGGAGTGGTTTTTAAACAACTTGGTTTTATTATAAGTATTACCATTTTAGCCTCTTTGCTTATTGCTTTAACTTTAACGCCCATGCTTAGTTCACGTTGGCTTAAACCTTCCAAGCGCAACCATAAAAACAAAGCGGTATCAAAGTTTTTCCTTTGGGGCGAGGCAGTGTTCGGTTCAATTGAAAATATTTATGAAAGAATATTAAATTTTTCTTTGACTAATAAGAAGAAAGTTTTACTTCCGTTAATATTTATATTTGTTC
>DAOWCC010000226.1 GCA_030639665.1 Elusimicrobiota bacterium
AAATTTTTATCAAATTAAAATTTCTTTCACATTGTTTAAATGTTTTCTCGTTTTAGTATATCCATCGCTTTTGTGGCATCTGAGACATTTAAGAGTATTCTGGAGGGTTTATTTATTCCAAGAGTGCTTCCGTAAACAGTGGTAATATTTATATTGTTTTGAGCCAATACTTTGGTTAAAGCCAAAAGTTCGCCCGGTTTGTCCGTTAAATCTATCGCGAGCATGGGCGTTTCAACAGTTGTGAAACCGGCGTTCGTAAGAATATAACTTATTTTTTTATCCACTTCCACGGCTATTTTTACAATTCCGGAATCATCCTTTATTTCCGAGGCTATTCCGATAATATTGATATTTTCTTTTGTAAATAAATCTATAAACTTATTAAGCGCGCCGGGGATATTGGGAAGAAAAGCGGTGTATTGTCTGGCTATTTTAATGTTCATAAATTCTCCGGTGAAGTGGAATGTTTTTTTGTCTGCATGTATATTATATTAAAAATAATCATTATATTGAACGATGATGTTCATATTTAATATTATTATACTGTAGGCGCTAAGATGGTTTGCCAATTTAGATATAACCCTGTCATCATGAAAATACGCTTTATAAGCGGGTGGCGGGAAAAGAGGTTTAATTTATGTGGGATTATACGGAAAAAGTTTATGATCATTTTAAAAACCCCAGAAATGTGGGTGAAATAGAAAATCCTGATGCTATTGGAGAAATTGGCAATCTTGTTTGCGGAGACGCTTTAAAATTAACGCTGAAAATAGAAAAAGAAACCGAAAAAATATTGGATGCCAAGTTTAAAACTTTTGGGTGCGTGAGCGCTATAGCTTCATCATCCGCGTTGACGGAATTAATAAAAGGAAAAACTCTAAAAGAAGCCGTGAAAACGACCAATGAAGAAATAGCCGAATATTTGGGCGGTTTGCCTCCCGAAAAAATGCACTGTTCCGTAATGGGCATGGAAGCTCTGCAGGCGGCGGAAAAAAATTATCGCGGCATTAAAGTGGAAAATTCCGCGAATGAAACCGCGGAGAAGATTGTTTGCAAGTGTTTTAATATTTCCGAATCAAAAATTTTGAATACCATAAAGATAAATAATCTTAAAACCGTTGATGAAGTCACAAATTATACCAAGGCCGGCGGCGGTTGCGGCAAGTGTAAGGGTGAAATTGAAAATATAATTAAAAATTATTGGGAAAAGAAAGAAGAAAAGAAGTTTTCATTAATGACGGTTGTTGAAAAAATAAAGCATATAGAGAATGTATTGTCTGAAAAAGTTAATCCCAAACTTAAAAAGGACGGCGGCTGGGTGGAGCTTGTGGATTTGGATGGTAATAATGTTAAGGTTAGGTTTATGGGCGTTTGTTCGGGATGTCCGTCTTCCGGTCAAACATTAAAAAATGTGGTGGAAAAGGAATTAAAGGAAAAAGTGTATAAAAATTTAAATATTCAAGCGGAATAAATTATGCAAAACGATAAAGTGATTTATCTTGATAATAATGCCACAACTCGCGTGGCGCCTGAAGTTGTTCGTGAAATGGAGCCTTTTTTCAGCGATTTATACGGTAATCCTTCAAGCATGCATTTCTTTGGAGGAAAAGTTCAGAAAGATTTGGATGTGGCCCGAGAAAGAGTCGCCAATCTTCTGGGGGCTAAACCGGAGGAAATTATTTTTACAAGTTGCGGCACTGAAAGCGATTCAACGGCTATTTTATCGGCTACAAAAATTAATCCTGAAAAAAAACATATTATAACCACTTCCGTTGAGCATCCCGGTGTTTTGAATGTTTGCAAGCATTTGGAATCTTCCAAAGGCTATAAAGTCACTTATCTTGAAGTGGATTCAGAGGGAAGAATAAACCTTAATGAGCTTAAAAGCGCGATTAATGAGCATACCGCCATAATTTCAATTATGTGGGCGAACAATGAAACAGGCGTTGTTTTTCCGGTTGAAGAAGCCGCGAAAATAGCCGCGTCAAGAAATGTTTTGTTTCATACCGACGCTGTTCAGGCGGCCGGTAAAATACCTATAAATTTAAAAAATTCCAAAATAGATATGCTTTCCATCTCAGGCCATAAAATTCACGCTCCTAAAGGCATTGGCGCTCTTTATGTGAAAAAAGGAACGGTGTTCGCTCCTTTTCTTATCGGCGGGCATCAAGAAAAAGGGCGCAGAGCGGGAACGGAAAATGTTCCGTATATCGTGGGTTTGGGTAAAGCGGCCGAGCTTGCCGAGAAAAACCTGAAAAAAGAAAACTCATATGTAAAAAAGCTGAGGGATAAACTTGAGAAAGGCATAATAGAGACCATTGAAAATGTCAGAGTAAACGGCGGCGGCGCTGAGAGACTGCCAAATAGTTTAAATATAAGTTTTGAATATATTGAAGGGGAATCTATATTGATTTTTTTAAGCGAGAAAGGAATATGCGCTTCATCGGGGTCAGCTTGCACATCGGGCTCTCTCGACCCATCCCATGTGCTTCTTTCCATGAGAGTTCCTTTAACATTCGCTCATGGCTCAATAAGATTTTCTTTAAGTGTTTACAATACTGAAGAAGATGTGGATTTTGTTATTAAAGAATTGCCCGAGATAATAAAAAAATTGAGAGTTATATCTCCCTTTTCCGAAGGTAAACCCTTGTTTGGAGCGGATTCCGTCGGACATAAGCACTAGCCTCGCTCTTTTGATTATTATTTTAACGAGTCTAAGTAAAGCTAAAGCCGCGCCCTTTGTGTTTTAAGCCAAAAGAGCGGGGTTATTTGGAAGAATAGCAATAGCAAGTAAAAAAATGTAAAATAGATTTTAGACGCATAAGTAGGGCCCGTAGCTAAGTTGGTTAGAGCATTCCGCTCATAACGGACAGGTCGT
>DAOWCC010000159.1 GCA_030639665.1 Elusimicrobiota bacterium
AAAATTTAAAAACTTTTACTGAAAGTTTCTCCGTTTTTCCTTGTATGAAAACATCGGTTGAGGGAATGATAAGATCGAACAAAAACTACGCGGTTTACAGAAAAATTTTGTCTCATGCCAAAATGACTCCCAATATATCGGTTTTTCCCACTTATGAGTTTTTAATGAATAGGGTTTTATGGAATATGTCGGTTAAAATAGCAAAGAACAATTATAATTCTCAAGAACTTGTGAAAAAACTTATATTCATTCAAAGCGAGGTTGATTATTTGATGTCGCTATATTAGAGAGTAGTGAGCGGAAAGCAGAGAGCAGGTTAGAAAACACTAAAACAAGAAGCCAGAGGCAAGAAGAAAAGAAGCTCCTTAATAAGTCTGATTTCTGATATCTGATCTCTGATTTCTATAATTTAAAATTGCAGGGCTTTGCTCTGCCAAAACAAAAGTCTATTATGGATAAACAGAATAAACTAATTTCCAGAATGTTTAAAAATGACGCTAAGGTGTTTGAAAATAAAAACGCGTTTTTTGGTTTTGTGTTGGAGTATTTTTGTAAATATTTCAAAATAGACGGAGCGTCTTTTTTTGAATATGACGCGGAAAATTCGTTTTTAAAAATGAAACTTCATTTAAAAAACGGCATAATTTTTGAAGATGAGGAGAATATTCTCATTAAAGAAGAGGCCGTTTTAAATACCGCCATATTTGAAAAAAAGCCTTTGGCCGTCAGAGTTTTTACCACCGATTTTCTTTATATCCCATTTGTTTTGGATTCTCATGAAACCGTTATCGTAAATAATCCTCAAACACAGCGGCTGGGTTTTATAAGATTGGAGCGGGAAGGTAAAAAAAGATGTTTTTCAAAAAAGGAAATTGATTTGGCTGAAAACGCGGTTAAAGAGCTTATGCGTGATTTATACAAAGCGGAGTTCATAGATCTAAATAAAAAATATTCCAAAAATATTCTTGCCATTACGGAGCTAACGGAGATATTTGCCACCTCGCTCAGAGTTGAAGAAAGTTTTAAACATATTCTGGAAGGCGTTCAGAAATATTTCGGTTTTGACAGGGTTAGGCTTTATCTTGTGGATAAAGAAGCCAATAAACTTCAGGGTGAATTGAGTGTTGATATCAGCGGGCGCATAAGCAGTTTATCTTATGAAGAAATTCCTCTTGAAACCGGCGGTCATAGATTGGCCGATATTGTTTTGAGTAAAAAGAGAAATCCTTTTTTTGACAGATACACCGATTGCGTGCTTTATGTTCCTCTTGTTATTCAAGGGGTTAATACGGGACTTCTCATTGTCGATAATATGCTGAGTCAGCAGAAGATTGAAAAGTCCGAATTTGCCATGTTCAAATCTTTCGCGGGGCAAATAGCGCTTGTTGTGGATAATGTTAAGCTTTTTGATAAGGTGGAAGAGCTTTCTCTTTATGATGAACTGACAAAATTGCCGTTAAGGAGATATTTCCAAGAGCGTTTTAAAGAGGAATTCTACAGGGCTGAGAGATTCAAACAGCCTATGGCGCTTATTTGGGCGGATATAGATTATTTCAAAGAAATTAATGACACTTACGGCCATCAGATTGGAGATAAGGTTCTAAAAGAAGTCGGGCGCGTTATTATGGCGAATTTAAGAAAGATAGATTTTCCTTGCAGATACGGCGGTGATGAGATTATTATACTTTCGCCTCAAGCTACCGGAGAGGAAGCCAAACTTTTGGCTCAGAGACTTTTGTCCGAAATAAAGGATTTGCGCATTCCCGTGGCCTTTTCAAAAAATAAATTTGTAAATATTTCTTTAAGTATCGGCATATCCACATTTCCCAATGACGCTAACGCGGGTGAGGATTTATTGCAGAAGGCGGATGAAGCTCTTTATTGGGTTAAATCTCGCGGGCGCGGCGATATTGCTTTATATGAAGAAATAGAAAAAAAGACAGGCAATTAGGGTATTTGTTGCCTGGTTATTTACTCCCGCCTTTTTCGCCATTACTACTTTGGCGAACTCGCCTATGCCGTAATGGAGAGGGCGGGCTGTAACTTTTTGTTAACACTTACACTATGATTGATTAATATCGTTTAGTTAAAGTATTTTCCAAGCGGAGTTTTGTTTACCCCGTTAGAGAAATCCATTAGCTTCTATTTGTGGGTGTTGGGTGTTCATTTTGGATGGCGGTATAACCCCACCACCCAAACACACGCCGAAAGCGTGTAATTTTAGAGGCGGCTTTGCCGCCTATTTGGGTGATGGGGTAATGCCGTCATCTGTATTCGTTAGAGGTTGTTCTCTAACGGGGTTCGCGGAATAATTATGAAAAAAAACAAAATATTTTTTCTTTTAATGTTTTTTTGTTCAATTGTGTTCTTTGGAGCGCGTCAAAATGTTTTTGGCGCTTTTGAAGATATCGCGCTTGGCGCCAGAGGCGAAGGATTGGCTAATTCCGTTACCGCCATTGAAGGTATGGATTCCATGACAATAAATCCGGCCGCCTTTGGCAGCGTCAGGAAATTTATGAGCGGAACTCATTTTCTTTCCTCTCACAGAACAGGAGCCGGGGATGCGAATTTGAAAAGTTATTCTTTGGGAGTTCTTGTTCCAAGAATGTTCCGTTCAAGAAACGGAACAATGGGATTTCTATTTCGGTATCGTTTAAATCATGGTTATACTCAAGAAAAAACCATGCAATTCGGTTATTCCACATGGCAGCTTTTAAGAACGGAAAAAGGTGTTTTGGATTTTGGCGCCAATTTTAAAATGCTCGGATTTACGGCAATTGATAGTGGAGATTCAGCAAGCTCTTTTGCTTTGGATATAGGCTCTATTTTAAGGCTTGGCGACGGAAAAACCGTCGGTTTATCTTTTTTAAATATTAACAATCCCGCTTTTAATCTTGATCCCATAACGGATAAAGCGCCTTTTACGACGCGTATAGGTTATAGCGAGGACAGGGAAGATTATTTGCTTTCCATTGATTTTGTGAAACGGTCGGGCTCTTCCGGTTCCGATGGCACCTATAGCCTTAATTCAGGATATGAATATTTATGGAGGACTTATAAAAGCGGAATATTTTCCACCCGAGCCGGTTTGAGTTTGGGGGATAATTCATCTTCTTTGAGCATGGGAATGTCTTACAAATTGGTTGCCACCGAGATATTTTATTCTTTTTCTCTGCCTTTAACCAGAACCATTAATGCCGCTCATGCTTTGAGCTTGGTGATAAGATTCGGCGCCAGAGATATTGAAAGCGAATATGAAAGGCTGATAAAACAGGAAGTAAAATACAGGAGAGATCTTATGGAGGCTCTTGATGAGTCAGCCAAAAGAGAAATGATTTTAAAAAACGAACTCAATACCCTTAAAGAAGAAACCGATGCTTTAAAGAAACAATTGAATCTGGAAATTAAAAAAACAAACAAAACGACCGCGGCTAAGAAAAAGTTGGAAAGTATTATAAGCAGGCAAAAAAAAGCCGCCAGAGAATTGGAAAGACTCGAAAGGGAAAGAAAGCAAAATAAACTTAATCAATTGAGATTTCAGTTTAGCCATGATTGGCAAAATTATTTAAAACTTAAAACGGGCGGAGCGCCGAAAGATGTTCTTAAAGGCGTGCTTGGCCGAATTATCAGCAGTTATCAGGATGTCGGCATAGATATAAGCCAAGCGACGCTTGAATTGCAAAGAGTAATAAAATAGCGTTCATTGCGTTACTAGCGCTAATGGAGTTAATGGCGTTAGGGAAGTGGAGCTTTATGACAGAACGCTACAAACGCTTCACTCTATAAACGCGCAACGCTTTGTGTTTGTAACTTTTTGTTAACAATTGCGTTATCATCAATTAATACGCCGCTGTTAAAATTATAAAGCATACTAGATAGCAGAAAGCAGTGAGCAGAGATTATAAAAAAGGAAATTCCTTATACATCTGATATCGGATTTCTGATGTCTGGTTTCTGAGCGAAAAGGTAATTATTGCCTTTTTTAAAAGGTTTTATGGAAAATTCTAATATAGATAAACAATTGGGCGATATGTGGCAAAGAATTACGGGGACAAAATATGTTCCCGAAGTCGGTCATTTGCCTAAAGATGTTAGGGAGTCCAATGTTGAAACGATGAAGTTTCTTAAAGATAATTTTTCCAAAGCTCAAACTGACTGGCAGACTCTTCTTGAAACCAAAGAAAATAATATAAGGGATTTAACCGCTCAGCTTAGTGAAATGAAAGCGCATGTGGGTGAATTGAGACAGCATTATCAAGTCGCGCGAGAAAAACTTATTGCGGAAGAGCTTAATGTGGCTATGAAGCTTGATGAAACTCAAAAGATTTTAAAGAGTCAAAAGAATAATCATCATAAAGAAATTTCTCTGCTTAGGGAAGTGCTTGAAAGGAGCAAAATAGAATTGCGGGATCTTCAATTAAAAGTGGATAAGCTTGCCGGCGAGCGCGATGAAAGCCAAAAAAATACCGGCAGGCATAAAGAAGAGAGTATGAATTTGAAAGATTCCGTTATGAGTCTTGAAAATAAAATTCAAGAGTCCAAAAGGGCGGTGGAAGAAACTTTAAGCGAACTTTTTGCCGAAAGAAAAGCCAAAACTTCCGCTGAGAGAAAAGCAAGTGAAATGGAAATCAAAGTAAAAGAACTTCAGGGCGATATGATTTCACTTAGAAGCAATTGGGATGCTGAAAGAAAGCAATGGCGAGAGCTTTGGGAAAGGGAAAGAAGCGTTTGGGAAACTCATAGACAGGAATTTGCCGTATGGGAGCAGAGATTAAGAACTGAGAGACAGGCTTGGACGGATAAAATAAAGAAAGAAGAGCAAAAAGATATTGATTATGCCACCGGACTTTCAAAGGTTCTTAAAGAATCAACGCAGTGGTCTGAAAAAGTTACGCAGATACTTAAGCTTTACGCGCTTAAAGGCGTTGAATTGCCTAAAGTATTTGTTCCCACGGAGCAAAAATCAATGCCCAAACCGGCCGGGGCCTTTAAAAAAGTTTTCGCTATCGCGCTTGGCGGTCTTATCATGATTGGCGGACTCGGGTTTTGGGTTTATGATTATAGAAGCAAGGCTCATTTGAAACTTTTAAATCAATATCCTTTAGATATTAAAAGTCCTACCGCGGTTTCAATTTCAAAAGCGGGTATTTGGATTAGTGATTGGCAAAATGGCATAAGCCTTAGAGATAAAAAAGATTTTGTGGTTTTAAGGGAAATAAACGGTTCAAATAAAGGGCCGTTCAGGCCTTCGGCAATGGAAGTCAAAGGCGATTATATGTGGCTTTTAGATATGGCGCAGCTTAGATTTGTAAAAAAAGAAACTGCGCAAGGTCTTGTTCTCCAATCGGTCAAAACGCCCGGCCCCGCGCCTCAAAGCGTTTCTTTTGACGGTTTTAATTTATGGTCTTTTGATGCGGCTACCGGACTTATATATAGATATTCGTTGGATCCTGAGCAGGGAATAGAAGCGAGTTTTGAAATTGAGGGCATTAAAAATGTG
>DAOWCC010000161.1 GCA_030639665.1 Elusimicrobiota bacterium
CGAGATAAAACCCGTATTCGGTTCCGAAAGCGATATTTCGGTCGCGATTGATAAATTTTACGGCACAAAATCTTCAAAAGAAGCCTTGGATGATATATTAAAAAAGACGGATTCGGATGAAGAGGATATTTCCGTTGTTGAAGACAAGGAAGAAGATGATGATATTATATCACTTGAAGGAAAAGGGGACGATACCGCCCCGATAATAAGAATGGTGAATCTTATTTTGTCTTCCGCGATAAAGGCGGGCGCTTCAGATATTCATATTGAGCCCACTTATAAAGAAACCAAAGTAAGATTCAGGATTGACGGTGTGCTTCATCCCCAGCCCGCTCCGCCCAAAAAATTTCATAATGCCATAATAAGCAGGCTTAAAATAATGGCCACTTTGGATATTTCCGAAAGGCGCTTGCCTCAGGACGGAAGAACCAAGTTGATGATTCAGGACAGGGAGATAGATCTTAGAGTTTCCGTTTTGCCTTGCGGGCCGGGTGAAAAAATAGTTATGAGAATTCTTGATTCGTCGGGACTTAAACTTAAACTTGATGATTTGGGATTTGAACCGGAAAATCTGGCTATTTTTTCAAAGTGCATTAAAGCTCCTCATGGCGTGAATCTTATTACCGGCCCTACGGGCTCGGGAAAATCAACCACGCTTTATTCCGCTTTGGCCACGCTAAATGATCCGGGCGTGAATATCGTTACAATTGAAGATCCTATCGAATATAATTTGGAAGGAATAAATCAGGTCATGGTAAATAATGCCGTTGGTCTTAATTTTGCGTTAGGTTTAAGATCTTTTTTGCGGCAAGATCCCGATGTTATAATGGTCGGTGAAATTAGAGATTTTGAAACAATGAATATAGCCATTAACGCGGCTATGACAGGACATTTGGTTTTTTCCACTTTACATACCAATGATGCCGCCAGCACCATAACCAGAATAGGAATGATGGGGGTGGAACCCTTTTTAACCTCCTCCACACTTCTTATGATAGTTGCTCAAAGGCTTGTCAGATGCATATGTAAAAATTGCAAGGAAACCTATGAAGTCAAACCTGAGCTTTTGGGCAGTTTGAATATTAGGAAAGCTCTTATTGATAATAACATTAAAAATGGTAAAATAACTCTTTCACGAGGAAAGGGTTGTGACATATGCGCGGGCACCGGTTATAAAGGAAGACTCGGCATACATGAGATATTGGAAGTCAATGATGAGATTAGAGCGCTTATTTCCGCTAAGGCGGAAGTTTCAAAATTAAAAGCCGCCGCTGTTAAGAATGGAATGCTGACTTTGAGAGAGTCTGTGGTGAGAAAACTTTTTCAAGGGGCCACAACCGTGGAAGAAGTTGTAAGAGTTACAGGATCGGATGTTGATTAAGCGCTCAGAAGCGCGGAGATTTTTAGACAATTAAATTTTAGGAGCTGAATATGGTTACAATGAGCGAATTGTTTATATCGATGCATGAAAAAGAAGCTTCGGATTTGCATCTTACCGTTGGCGCGCCGCCAATGATAAGAGTTGACGGTGAACTTGTTCCAATGCCTTATGAAAAACTTAATCCCGAGATGTGCCAGACTCTTATTTTTTCTTTAATGACCGACGCTCAGCGCCAGAAGTTTGAAGAAACCAATGAATTGGATTTTGCTTTTGGAATAAAAGGAATGGGGCGTTTAAGAATGAACGCTTATAGGCAAAGAGGCGTAGTTGGCGCCGCTATCAGAGCTATTCCAGCTAAATATAAAACATTTGAAGAGCTTAATTTACCCGCGGTTGTTTATGAATTGATGAAACTGAACAAAGGTTTATTCTTGGTTACCGGTCCCACGGGTTCCGGTAAATCCACCACCCTTGCCAGTATGATAGATTATCTCAATGAACATCGGAATTATCATATTATTACCATTGAAGATCCCATAGAATATGTTCACACCCATAAAAAAAGCATCATAAATCAAAGGGAAGTCGGTTCCGATACAAATGGTTTTTCCATCGCTTTAAGACATGTTTTAAGACAAGACCCCGATGTTATTTTAATCGGTGAAATGAGAGATCTTGACACTATAAGCGCGGCTTTAAATATAGCTGAAACGGGCCATCTTGTTTTTGCCACTCTTCACACCAGCGATGCCGCTCAAAGCATTAACAGAATCATAGATGTTTTTCCTCCTCATCAGCAGGAACAAATAAGAGTGCAGCTTTCCTTTGTTCTTCAGGGAGTTTTTGCTCAACAGCTTTTAACATCGGCAACCGGCACGGGCAGAGTTCTTGCCTGTGAAATAATGCTGGCGACTTCGGCGGTTAAAAATCTTATAAGAGAACAAAAGATAGAGCAAATAGCCACCGTCATTCAAACAGGCGGAAAGTTTGGCATGGTAACGATGAATCAATCTCTTGTGGAACTTTACAAAAAACAAAAAATATCTTATCAGGAAGCTGTAACTCGTTCAACTGATCCCGATGATCTTAAAAAACTGCTTCAAAAAACTCTTTCGGTAAGCTGAGGTTCCGTATCACGAAGCTTCAAGTGGGGATAAATAATGCAATTCGCTTATAAAGCCAAGGACAGTAAAGGAAAATTGTTGGAAGGAACGGTGGAAGCTGATGACCAGCGCGCGGCTATTAATAAGATAAAAGCGCAGCGAATGTCGGTTGTTGAAATTAAAGAAGAGAAAAAGAAAAGCGGATTCAAATTTGTAAAACCGAAAGTGCAGACGAAAGATATTGTTATTTTTTCAAGGCAGCTTTCCACTCTTGTTTCAGCGGGTGTTCCCATCGTTCAAGGTTTAAATATTCTGGAAACTCAGGCTGAAAATCCGGCTTTTAAATCAGTTTTGACAGTTTTGAAGACTGATATAGAATCGGGTCTTTCCATAGCTGATGCCATGGGCAAACATCCCACGGCCTTTACAGAATTATATGTCTCCATGATAAGAGCCGGAGAAGTTGGCGGTATTTTGGATATTATTTTGGAACGGCTATCCGGTTTTCTTGAATCGGCCGAGGCTTTGAAAGCAAAAGTAAAAGCGGCTTTAATGTATCCCGCCATAGTTTCATTGGCCGCGGGCGGTATTACCATTTTCCTTATAGCTTTTGTTATTCCAATATTTAAAGATATATTCGGCGGTTTCGGACAAGAGCTGCCTTTACCGACAAGAGTTATTATAGGTTTTTCCGATTTTCTCAGAAACAATGCCATTGTTCTTATTCTTGGCTCCGGCGGCGCGTTTTATGGCGTCAAGAAATTTTTAAAAACCGATAAAGGCATAGAAAAATTTGATGAATGGTCTCTTAAACTTCCTGTTTTTGGACTACTTCTAAAAAAAGTTGCTATCGCGAAGTTCTCAAGAACTCTCGGAACTTTAATAAAGTCCGGCGTTCCGATACTACAGGGGCTTGAAACCGTGGCTAAAACGGCGGGAAACAGAGTTATAGAACATGCCATAGATTCCAGCCGTGATTCCATAAAAGAAGGTGGAAGCATATCCGAACCTCTAAAAAAATCGGGCATCTTTCCTCCTATGGTTATTCAGATGATAGGAGTGGGCGAGGAAACCGGCGGTTTGGATAATATGCTTGAAAAAATTGCCGATTTCTATGATCAGGAAGTGGATACGGCGGTTAAAGGCTTAACATCCATGTTAGAGCCCATAATAATGATTATCATGGGTTTTGTCATAGGAACCATAGTTATAGCTATGTTCATGCCCATGTTCGCGTTGGGCGATATGGCCGGCTAAACGCTAAAGCGTAAATTCCAAATAACAAAAAACAAATTACAATATTTAGGGGCCGCTGAAAAAATCAGCGGCCCCTAATTATTTTAACTTCTCTTTTTTTAATAATTTTATTTTTCCCCGTATACCGTTTTTTCCTGAATATCCTCCAGCTGTTCCATCAGATTTTATTACTCTGTGACAAGGGATAATCGGGGCGAAGGGGTTTCTCTTTAGGGCTGTTCCAACAGCTCTATATGCTTTAGGTGTACCAATCTTAATTGCTATTTGTTTATAGCTTCTGGTTTGTCCGGCGGGTATTTCCGAACAAGCAAGCCATACCTTTTGAAAGAATAGAGGATGTTTTTTCATGTCCCGCAATATTTTTTGAGAGATTTTTTTCATTCGTTTATAAGTCTGGTATCCCGCAGTTTTCTATGATAGGTAATCGCGAATCTATGGGCTTCATCGCGCATCTTTTGAAGCAATTTAAGAGCGCAATCATTTCGCTCCGGGCGCAAGGCTTTCTTGCCGGGGAGATGTATTTCCTCATATTCCTTTGATAAGGCTATAACCGGTATTTTTAAGCCCGACTCTTTCATGGCCTCAAGAGCCATTTTTAATTGTCCCTTGCCTCCGTCAATTAAAAATAGATCAGGGTTTGTTTTTTTTGACTTTTTTATTTGAGCCAATCTTCTGCTTACAATTTCTTTTATCATTTTAAAGTCATTGGAACCGCGTTTTAAAGGGGCATTGTATTTGATTTTGTATCTTCTGTAATAAGCGGCGCATTTTTCTCCGTTTATAAAGCAAACGGACGCTCCCACCGCGTCGCGCGCGAACAGGCTTGAAGTGTCAAAAGTTTCTATATGGGACGGAGGATTTTTTAAGTTTAAAATGGTTTTTAATTGAGTTATGGCGTTTGTTTTGGTTAATTCTTCGGTTATTTGAATTTTTGGAAATGTTTTCACTCTCACTTTTTCCGAGAGATGAACAATGGCTTTTATGAAATCATGCTGCGTTTTTGCTTTTTCATATTCCAGATTATTGGAATGTTTTTTCATTTTTTCTGAAAACTCCTCCAAAAGCGCGGAGTAATCGCCTTTTAAGAAAAGAACTATTCTTTTTACCAGGAGCAAATATTCTTTTTTTGATATTTTGCCCGCGCAAGGAGCGGGGCATTGCGAGGTATGATAGTAGATGCAGGAATTTATTTTATGCTCAGGCAATTTGTTTTTTTGTGAAAATTCAAATTTACATCGTCTGAGATTTATATATTTTATTTTCCACAAATGATTTAAAAGGTGTTTTATCGGTTCAACCTTTGGATAGGGGCCGAAATAAAGAGCTTTATCTTTTGTTTTCCGCCTTGTAAGACTTAAGCGGGGGAAATCATCTTGCGTTGTTATCTTAATATAGGGATAGCTTTTTCCGTCTTTCCAGAGCGCGTTAAAAAATGGCTGGAATTTTTTTATCAATTCTTTTTCAATCAATAAGGCTTCTCTTTCACTGGCGCATGAAATATAATCTATGGTTTGAATAAGAATCGCGAGGTTTGGTATTTTCCAGCCGGATTTTTCGGCATTTTTCAGAAAATAGTGAGAAACTCTTTTTTGAATGTTTTTTGCTTTTCCGATA
>DAOWCC010000050.1 GCA_030639665.1 Elusimicrobiota bacterium
ATCATAAAAAGAATGGCAGTGATGTTTTCAAAGCGGGGATGTTCGGAACCCGACTTGGGCTTATGGGAGGGAGAGAGACATAGGGGCGACCGCTAGAAGACCCCGTCCCCGACTGGAAATATCACTGACATAATGCAAAATTTAGTTTACATTTCCTATTCTTATTTCCAATCTGAAATCAAAAAGAAAGATATGCCATTATGCCTCAGCCATTTACGGCGTTCTTTATAATCGGGCACAATATCTTCAACCACTTTCCAAAATTTAGAGCAATGCCCATGAACTTTTAAATGACAAAGTTCATGAATCACAATATATTCCATCATATCAAAAGGCATCATGGCCAAACGCCAATTCAATCTTATACTGCCTTTTCTTGAACAACTTCCCCATATGCTTTTTTGATTGCCGATTGAAATATTGGAAACATTAACGCCTAAGCCTTTTGAATACTTATTTATAATCTCAATGGCTTTTGTTTTAATTTGCCCGCTGTAAAAATCTCTAATGGCGCGAGAAGCCATGGTTTTAAATTTTAAATCGACTTTATCTCCAATAAAAAGATTAAGAGTCGCGCCGTCCAGAGCGCATACCGCCTTTTGTTTCTTTCTTTTCTCAATATTCAATTTCAAATTTTGGCCAAAGAGCGAAAATATTTCACCTATCTCAAATTCTTTAGCGGGATGAAGACCGCCGAGTTTTTTAAATCTATTCTGTTTTTTTATAATCCAATCAACTCTTTCCTTTATAAAATTCTCTATATAATGAACAGTCGTAAACTTGGGCGCGCGCACCTGAACCCGAAAATCTCTATCCACCCGCATAATAATGCTTCGGCGCCTCTTTGAAGGAGCTAAATAATAATCAATGGTTCTATCTTTACAGACCAATTCAGGCATATTCAAATTCTATCAAACTTTCATACTACTTTCTGCTCTCTGCTCGGAAAGAACATAAATGTTCTTTCACGAGCTAATATTTTGTATTATTTAATCGTAGGAACGGGGCAAATATTTTTAATTACAAACAAACTTTCAAGGAGAATACAATGAGAACAAAAACAAAAAGCAAAATCATTAAAGCCGGAGTCGGCCTCGCGGCATTGGCAGCGGCGGGTTCATACTTTTTATACGGCAAAAAAAATGCCAAAAACCGTGAAGTAATAGCAGGTTGGACTTTAAAAATGAAAGGCGAAGTTCTTGATAAAATGGAAACCATTAAAGAACTTAATGAAGATAACTACTATAAAGCCGTTGACGCCGTAGCCGCGCGTTATAAAAAACTGAAAAAGGTCAGCGCTACGGAATTAAAGCATATGGTTAAAGAACTTAAAGGCGGCTGGGAACATATTAAAAAGCAAGTTAAGTAATTAATTCTTGTTAACCCTACCACCTGAACAAGCGGCATAGCCGCTTTATAAACTCTACTCGCTAAAGCGAGTGTTTAGGTGGTATGGGTAATCTGCGCCTTAGCTTCAGCCTGCGCGGCGCAGAAACAAGCTCCGAAAATAATAATACAACCCGATAAATGTATCCACAATAGCAAGGCCATTATACCGCCAAACGCTCCGTAAATCACATTCAGTGAAGAAAATTTCTTAAGATACAATACAAATAAATTTCCCCCTGCCTGCAAAAAAACCGTAGAAATCAAAGCTCCCATCCAAACCTCTTTAAGTTGAGTGCGCCGTCTTGGCGCGAGCTTATAAAAGAAGCTAAGACCTATAAACATTATAATCCACGGAATTAAAAATAATCCAATCGGATAAACCCAGGAAATAATCGAGCTTGTCGGAAAAAGCCAAACCTTAATCATACGCATTAACATGGGAATTGCCATACCCAAAAACATAGCTCCCGCCATAAAACCGAAAAGGACTACGCTTTTCAAGGGACTATGCCACCAATCATGAGCCTTATTGCCCCAAGCCTGATTAGTCGCGCCGATTAAAGCCATAAAAAACTGTATGGAAACCCAAATCAACATTACAAACATAATTGAGCCGGCCTGAATACGAATTTTAACCACGCCCGCCATAGCGGTAAAAATATATGTCTGCATTGAACCGCTAAGAGGAATATATCTTTTAATATATTCAATAATCGCGTTTGCCGCCATATTATGGTCAATAAATAAAGAAGCTATGGTAACAAGAATAATCATCAACGGGAAAAAAGAAAAGAATGCCGCGTAAGCGAAAGCGGCGGCTCTTTGAGAACCGTTAATTTTAAAAAATCTGCCGCCGGCAATTTTAAATATTTTTAGTGATTTTCCGATTAGGTTTTTTATATCTGTCACAAAAATGATTATAGCAAAAGAGCGCTAAAAATATTTAAGCCCACATACTCTGTTTGAGTATGTGGGCCGGTACAAATCTTTCAAACTATAATAGCCGCATCAACTATTACAATTCAGCCAATTTAGGACTTCTTATAATAAGAGCCTGTCCAAACGGCCGGACGAAGATTGTTATTATATACGCGATTCTCAATTATAACCTCTGTAACACGAACTCCACAGCAACTTATTGCGCTGCCGGCAACTTTCATGCGGTTGAACATAGAAATCATAGAGAAAATTTCTTCCTTTGTAAGGGATACCTCTTCATCGCCGAACATAATCGTCCATTTTGCAGGATTTAAACCTCTGCTGCGGCTGCCAATGGTAACTTTCGTATCGGAGTAATCGCTGTTTTCCCGCGTGGCTTTGACATTAACCCTGTTGAATATCCCTATCAAAGCGGATATCTCATTCTGTTCCAAAGAAACCTTAACAAAATCCGTATTAGGTTTTTTATGATTTGCCGGCATGGGAAGATTTACAGCTTTTTCAACTGAAATCGGACCGGAGGTAAGATTTACAGCTTCCTCAACTAAAACCGGACCGGCTGTTTTTTTAAGAGCATCCAGCGCGCTGCCGGCGTGAGCCATCGAACACATTGTTCCTGTAAGTATTATTGCGAGTATTGCATTTTTCATTTTATTTCTCCGTTAGTTTTGTTTCTTTCACTTCTTGTGGATATAATTGTAACATGAGAACGATTTTTCAAAATAGAGCCTAAAGACCTTTTATTTTTAAAAAAAATGGCCTATATAAAAACAGGCCTTTTGACCTATGGCGAAAACATCCCAAAAAAACACTTTTATCGACGAATAATTCCTCGAATGGATTGCTTTGTTATTAATTTAAAAAAGAGATTTACATTATCAACACGGGACATCATCCCTCATCCATATAAATACAACTACCCTAGCCCGATAATAAATAAGGACCCATATTCTTTAGGGCCAAATGACATGATAAGCATAGGCCCTAGGCCCCTTATTAAATACGCGCGTTTCCCCTACACTGTAATTGAGTAAATTTAGTACCCCCTAAATTCCAGTTGGTCTTTATTATGTTGGAGGACTGAAATTAAGGCTGTGCCAATGCCGCATCAGAGACTATGGCTATCAGGCGGCGAAAGCAGGGGGCACTTCGCAAAATCAAAAATGATTTTACTACGGAGACTACTATGAAAAAAATAATTTTAAAAATCATTCCTCTGCTTTTACTGTTTTCAAGCTTCTCATATGCCCAAAACTTTAATCTTAATTCCTTAGATCTGGACCAAATCAAAAGCTTAATAAGCGAAGCCGACACGGATATCCCGAAACTCAACCTGAATAAAAGCAAAGCCTCCCTAAAAGAATGGACGGTTATGACATATATAAACGGCAAGAACGATTTATCAGAATACGGAGAACAAGATGTTAATGAAATGGAAACTGTAGGTTCAACTTCCAAAATGAATATAGTTGTTGAATTGGGCACAGCCCATCAAAAGACAGAACGCTTTCTTGTAATTAAAGATGACTATCCCACGCTTATAACTTCACACCCTCTTGAAATAATGGACAAAAACGATATGGGCGATTGGAAACATCTGGTTGATTTTGTTTCATGGTCCAAGGAAAAATTCCCCGCGAAAAGATATATGCTGATTATTTGGAATCACGGCAATGGCTGGACAACATCAAAAGGCATATCTTATGACGATGAAACCGACAATCATATTTCAACTCCCGAACTTGGCCTTGCCATGAAAGAAATTGGCAAGATTGATATCCTTGCCATGGACGCCTGCCTCATGCAAATGGCGGAAGTGGCTTTTGAAGTCAAAGATTATGCCGATATAGTTGTGGCTTCCCAAGAAACCGAACCCGGCAATGGCTATCCCTTTGACTTAATATTTAAAAAAATGGCCAAGATGACAAAAAAATCAAATGAAGCCATAGCAAAAAATATCATAACTCAATATGAAAAATATTATTCATCAAAGAAAGATCTGACACAATCAGCCGTAAAAACAAGCAAACTCGATTCTTTAGCCGCCTTGATAAACGACTGGGTTAAAACGGCAATGCAAATTAAAGACAAAAGAACGCTTATTAACGCGCTTAATGAGACTAAATCTTATGATATGAAAGAATATAAAGATTTAAGCCATTTCATTAAACTTGCCGGAGAAAAAACTCAAGATAATCTTCTTATCAAAAAAGGCAAAAGAATACAAAAATTCATATATAAAGAACTGATAATAGCAAACACCGGACTCGAGAAAAATTCAAACGGAATATCCATACACCTGACAAAAAACGGAACCGGAAAAAAATACGCCGATTTGGCATGGTCGCGGGAAACTCAATGGGATGAATTTTTAAACTCAATTAAAAGTGTCGAACCTTTGACTCCCTTTGAACCGGATTCGGCCTGTATTGACCCGGGAGATGACGCTTCCATAGCTGAATTAATGGATTATGTGAACTGTCTGACAAACGCCCTAACTTCAACATATTAATATTGTTTATAAAAAAATATATCTTGCCGTAAATATGGCCGTTAAAATCCATATCACCGCTGAAACTTCCTTTCCCCTTCCCGACAAGGCTTTTATAAGCGCGTAAGATATAAAACCGAAAGCTATGCCGTCGGCTATATTGAAAGTAAACGGAATGAGAACCATAGTCAAAAAAGCCGGAGCAAAATCGGTAAAATCATCCCAGTTTATATGCCTTAAAGAACCCATCATTAAAGAACCGACAAAAATTAAAGCCGGCGCCGTAACCGGGTGCAACGCGCCTTGCCCCAAGTCGACTGAAAAATTAACAAAGGAAACGAAAGGCGAAAGGAAAAGACTGATAAGAAATAGAAAGCCAACCACAATAGCCACAAAACCCGTTCTGCCTCCGGTTGCCACGCCGACCGAACTTTCAATATAACTTGAAACCGTGGATGTTCCGAGCAAAGAGCCCGCGGTGGTAGCCACGGCATCTGAAACCAAAGCTTTTGAAACTCTTTCAAGCTTTCCGTTTTTCATAAGTTTGGCCTGAACGCCGACTCCGACCAAAGTTCCCAAAGTATCAAAGAGTGCCATAAAAAGAAAAATTATAATCACTGAAACGGCGTCAATATTTAAAAGGCCGTTTAAATCAAGTTTCATAAAAGTGGGCTCAAGGGAAGGCGGCATGCTTACAAAACCGGAAAATTTGCTAAGACCCAAAACAAAAGCCAAAATTGAAGAAAAAACTATACCGATTAAAACCGCTCCTTTTACTTTTCTGGCGAACAATACGGCTATAACCAAAAGCCCGACAATGGCAATGAGCACCGGCTTTGAATGAATTTCACCGAGCGTCATCAAGGTTGAAGGATTGGAAATAATAATGCCCGCTTCTTTCAAACCTATAAGCGTTACGAATAATCCTATGCCGCAGGCTATGGCGTATTTCAAACAATCGGGCACCGCGTCAACCAATTTTTCCCTTAACTTGGTCAGCGTGAGCAAAAGGAAAAGAACGCCTGAAATGAAAACCAAAGCCAAAGCTTGCTGCCAGCTATAGCCCATGATTAAAACAACGGTATAAGTAAAAAAGAAATTCTCTCCCATTAAAGGGGCTTGCGCTATGGGATAATTGGCATAAATCCCCATTATAAAACAGGCTAAGGCCGAAGCCAGACAAGTGGCGGTAAAAACCGCGCCCGCGTCCATACCGGCCGCCGATAAAACCATGGGCTGAACAAAAATTATATAACTCATGGTGAAAAATGTGGCAAAACCCGCCGATATTTCAGTCTTAAATGTAGTTTGAGATTTTTCAAATCCGAAGTATTGGGATATTTTATTCATAAACAAATTATAATAAATTAGTCCCGCCAAAGGCGGGAAACTCAAATCCCCCTCACTCCCCCTTTATAAAAGGGGGAAGAACTTTTATTCTTTCTCCCCTCTTTGACAAAGAGGAGTGGGCTATCAAAGGCCTACTGCGGACACCCAACAGTTATCAAGCTGGGGGAGATTTGTTTTGCGCTCTTTATGCCTTTTGTGGCTAAATATTAAAATTCCTATATACTAAATTTAAAAGAAGGGCAAACCGTCCTAACTACTTCAAGGCTTCAATTTCTTGAGGTGTTAAATTCCGCGGAAGCAAAAAAATACTTTTTTTAACGGCAGGCACAATGAATTTCCTGTAATTATTGCCGACAATAAAAACAAACTCATCATTATTTAAATCACTCAGCCCGCTTAATTTCTCAAGAACAGTCTCAGACCAAATTTTAATTTCATCATCACCGCAAAGATTTAAATTCTTATCATAAGGCTCTATTTCATCATCAAGTTCCAATAAACCGTATCTCCCCGATAAAATAAAAATTTTATCCGGCTCAAGCGACGCGGCATATTCAAATAATTTTTTAAACAAAGGCCCAATATATAAATCGGCGGCCTTGGCTTTATGGCCCAGCTTTTCTTTAACACATGGAATTAAAACAATTTTTGACATTTAAAAAGTTTAAGTCAATCTACCAAAAGGTATTCCAGTAAAGGCAAAGCGGGATGGGTGCCGGTTATTAAAACATATATCCCCGCTCCAAAAATGAAAGCGGCGCATAACCAAAGCATAACAGCCACAACTTTTCCGAATTTCTTTAAATTGGCGCAATCGGTTTTATCCGCGCCCAGCAAAACGAAAAAACTTATAGCCAAAAATATTGTAACAGGAATAATGGCTGCCAATCCCAATATATTAATTTTAGGCATTTAATCCCCCCTTTTATTTTCTTTTAAATTCTAATCAGCCAACGCGCAACCTTCAATTTTATTTTGAGGGATAAGCCGAGCGCGCCGTTTTATCTATAAGCTGTTTATATCTTTGATTGAATTTATTCAACATCTCACTCGCCCTTCCCGCGTGATACTGGCTCCATTCAACATATCCGGGCTCATTATGAGCCGCTTGAGTCTGAGGACAGGGAAGATTCAATGAATTAAATTTATCAAGATAATTGTCTTCCAATTTCTTATATGTTTTCCAGTATTTACCACTCGGCCCAAAACCTTTTATATTAAGTTTGGTTTTTTCAAGCTCAGCAAGAAACGCCAAACGAGCTTTATCATGGTCATCAAGAAGTTTTCCCGCCAATTGCATCTTTTCAGCCACAGTTTCCGGCACAACTATCGGCGTTTCATCAATACTTACGGAAAAAGAAGGAGTAACATTCTTATAAGCAAAATAGCCCCCGGCAATTACAATTCCAATAACAAAAAATTTCAATAAGCCCGACCCGCCGCCTGTTTCAGAATTATAATTAACGGGCGCCGGATTTGTTCTTACGGGTTCAGGGCCCGGACTCATGGAAGGTGGCTCATTAGGAGATGCCGCCTCATTTTCTTTTTTTGTGAAAGGCGCATAGCATAAACTGCAAAAAACCGCTTCATCTGAATTATCACCGCCGCATTTAGGACATTTCATCTTACTCCCCCTGTATTTACGCGTTTCCTATAATTTGTAATAAGACTATCAATTTTTTAATTAATAGTCTATATTCAAACCCGGCTTATTTTTTAACTCGTGAAAAACACACTAAGCCGGCAGCTTTAAGCATTTTTAAAAATTTAGGATTGGCGGCCAGCATTTTATCCGCTCTATAATGAAGGCCAAAATAAAGCTGAGCCCTGTTAATATATTTCCTGGCTTCTATTTCCGATAAACATTTGTTCGCGAATTTATCGCCATTAACATTTTTGCACACCTCGGTTATGGTTTTCAAATTCTTGGCATTAATCTCGGTCTTGGCATTTTTATATTTTTCATCAAAAGCTTTCAGCAATTCTCCGTCGGAAATATTTCGATAAACCTCATTATGCGCGACTATATTCCTGCTCAAGCGCGCGCGTATGGGCGGTTTTCTCAAAGGATAGCCCAATACAAGAGATACCACGGGAATAACGCCTTTGGGAAGACGGCACATTTTACGAACAGCCGATATATTATTGAATATCGGACCTATATACACGGAACCCAAACCCATTGAGTCCGCGGCAACGCACATATTCTGGGCGCAAATAACAGTATCCTGAAAAGCTATCCAAAAAGATCTAAGACTACTGTCCGCCGAAAAAGGAGCCTTCTCAAGAGCCGCCCAGCGCTTAAGCCTGTGAAAATCCATACAAAAAATCAAATGCGTCGGAGCCTTCGCCATAAAACTTTGCCCGCATAATTTAGCCAGCTTTGCCTTTGATGAAGTCTTCTCAATCTTAATAACGGAGTATGGCTGAAGATTCCCGCCCGTAGGCGCGCGCAAACCGGCCTCCAGAATATTATTAATCACCGATGCCGGAATTTTTTTATCGGTAAAAACCCGGCAACTCCCTCTTTCCAAAAGCAATTTCAAAGTTTCATTGTTTTTTTTCATTTTTACTCCGAAATTTAAATAATTAGAAAATGTCTTCTTTCGCTTTTACAGAGCCTTATTGCCAAAGCTCGGCGCTAAAATCAACCAAACGCTTATATACCGAAGCTCCAAGCTTCAAAGCCTTGGATAAATCCGGCTTGATATCCGCGGCCAATTCGCTATTAATATCTTTGGATAAATCAGAACAAACATAAGGGGATTTTATCTTATAGGATGGAGCGCAATAATCTTTCCATTGGCCTTTATCATAAGTTGAATAGCCATAAAACCAAACTATCCGGTCGGAGGCCTTATTAAAATAAAAGTCTCCCGGCATAACTTCGGGCAAAACGCCATTAACCGTGAAACACCAGCCATAGACGCGCATTTTTCTATGTGAAACATGCTCCATGGCATCAGCCCCCGAAGGAGCTCCCAATATGGAAGTAAAACCATCGTCATTGCCTTCATATAAAATGCCATTGTCTTTAAAAATCTTATCCGAAATTTTAACCGCATTATCTTTAAAATCCTTTATTTTAAAATCTTTTTCAAGAACGGGCTTTTCAAAGCACGGGCCTATCAATTTGATATTGGCGGCATATAAGCCGCCGGCAAACAAATAAATGACCGCTCCCGCCGCTATAATAGTTTTTCTCATATCCATTTTTTACTCCAAAAAATTATTTTTATTACGGTAGGATTAGATTATCAATTTTTAAACTAACAGTCGAGTTTTTAAGGAGAGAAACACTTTGTTATTATCGCCGCGTCATAGGGATAGCGCGGAAATTCGAAATATTATGGGGTTTAAATTCGGGAAAATATTATACTCAGCCGCGAAACCGAAAGTGTCAACTAACTTGTGTAAATGGCTTTTAATAGGCATTCCTTATTTAGGCTGGGTGATTCGGATTTATCTTAAGCAGGGTTGGGACACCTCTTACAACAAAAAAAAGACCTGATGATGACAGTTATGTTTGCTAAGCATGGCCGTTCGGAAGCCGACTTGGGCTTACTGGAGGCTGAGATACGGAATGGCGCAGTACTAAGCGACCATGGTCATGCGTGTAAATATAACTGGCATAACTCCAATAAATTAAAATCTAGGTCCTGACTGGAAATATCACTTGTCGCTCATACAATACAATAATTAAGTGAGCGTGAAACTTTGCCGGAATTTCTCTTAATAAATATAAAAACCATTTACATAAAAATATTATACTCAGCCGCGAACCCCGCCTTTACAGGCGGGGAACTTCGGCCAAAATCAGTCGCCGACAGGATTGGGATCGGTTAGAAAATAATCTTTCCAAAAATCCTTCAGGTCTGTAATTAAGTCCGCGACTTCCGATTCCGATAAATTGTACTGGCGCGGTCCGAACATATTCTTTACTTTTACCGCGCTTACAAAGGTGCCGTCCAAATTAAGTTTAACAAGCTTGGAACCATCGCCGCCCTTCGCCATAAGCAAAACTATGTATTCCGGCTGAAAATAACCAATTTCAGCTCTGCAACAATAATTATCATCATCAAGCCGGCCATCAGGCCATATTGAATCGGTAACCATAAGAACAGAAAGTCTTTCATCGTCATACTGTCTCATCACACCGCGAACTTCCTTATTTCCAAGTCTCACCGCGTCAAGCTTGAATAATTTATTTACGCCGCACAGGGCTGCTTTCCTAACAAGAAAATCCCAGTCGTTTTCATCCTCGATTTCACCGTTAAAGAAAGCCAAGTCATCTTCAAGGCTTTTAACAATATCCCCTTGAGATTTTACGGCGCTGATACCGCTTGAATTTCCGGTTAAACCTTTTATTAACGCTGTTTCTGAATATTCCGAATACGCCGGAACAGACATGGAAACAAAAATTCCCACCATACACATATACATTGCTTTTGTTGCAAGTTTCATTGATTGAACTCCTCCTTTATTAGAGTTGCTAAAACGCTTCATACTAAGCATATAGCAATACGCGCCATACAACACGAGTAAATTGGGCATATATCCTTTGGCAAATGTCCCAGACCGTTCTAGGCCATTTGCCGCCGCATATATTAATGCGGGATGAACCTGTAAGTAATTTAGATATTGACGGCATTGAGCGATTGGAGAGCGCTTACAAATTAAAAAGAGCTTAATTATCATTTCGTATAATGAACAATCAAGCTCGCGCCGTTTTATAAAGGAAAGCTATTTAAACAATGAGTTCTGATATTCAACTTCCAATTTTTCATAAAAAGAGGCCCAGTTATCTCTTTTACCATTAAATCTATTTTGGACATTAAAATAATGTTCCTTGTCATCTTTCAGAAAAGAAACTCTGACAATAAACTTCTCTAAATTGCACACGCAACACAAGATATTTCTGTCTTTAAAAAATCCAATGATTTTTTCTTTAATATTTTTAGTATTCCTGGTCATACAGCCTCTATTAGTCGATTTGGAATATTTTTAAGCCTACCCTCATCGATATTATACATGACGATTAATGAATGTCAATCTCGAAAATATCACATTAGAGAAGTTTTTCCGACGACAAAAAAAATGTGAATTTTTCTTTTTTTCTCTCGAAATTTCAATATTTAAGCCGCGGCGCGCGGCTTTAGAATTTGTTATACACGCATTCCGGCAGTATTTTTAAAATATACGCGATAATTGCCCAGCGTTTGGTTATATAGGCTTTTTTCTTCTTTTTGGATATTGCGTTATAAATCTGCATTGCCGCTTTTTCCGGTGAAGCCACAAAAAAAAAGCCCCTCGCTCTTACCATAGCGCGGAGCCCCGGCCTCAATAATGATTAGTCTTTTTCCCCTTGAAATATTCACAATAACCCTGTAGAATATAAGTAATACCACTTATAATAAGAGGTTTAACTTATAATGCATACAAAAACGGAATTACTGAATGCCTTAAAATTATTGGCTCAAAAACTCGATTATGAACAAGTCTCTGAAAGAATTTAAAGATAATTATAAAACCGAATTACTGTCATTGCTTTGGCGGCAATGGATATCTCTCGGGGTCGCGGGCTATGGAAATAAAAATGACAATAAAATTATAGACTGTGAAACGCTATTAATTTTTACCTGCGGCATAGGCAGATATGATCCGCGCTTATTTGACGAAGCCCTGGACTGGCTGCGCGCCAACGGCGACCTGATTAATATCCAAAGACTAAAAATGATATTGCGTGAAGAAAAATTTACCGGCGTCCAAGCTTTAGCCGCCGTAGCCGCGACAATAGGCCAAGGTTACAAAACGCGCAAATGGAAAAGCTTGTTTGAAAATTTAAATAAAAAATCTGTTGAGCCGCTCTTTTATTCCCCAGATAATATGCCGCTGAGGGATTTCGGAAAAACCAATGAAATTTTTGCCGACTACGGTTTTAGCCGCGGACAAATAAAACCGCGAAATCAAATCGCGCCCCTAAAATATTCCAACGCTCTTATATTAAAACTTAGAGGACTTTTCGGATTAACCGCGAGAGCTGAAATCATCGCTTATCTTCTTACACATGAAACGGCTCATCCATCCCTTATCGCCCGCGAAACATATTTCAATCAAAAAACAATACAAGACGCCATGGTTGAAATGGCAAAATCCGGCTTTATATCATCAAAACAAATAGGCAGAGAAAAACAATATTGGCTTAATAAAAAAGATTGGGAAGCCCTTTTAAAAATAGAAACCGCAAATGCAAAATGGTTTTTATATCCGCCTGTTTTAAACGCTCTTGAAAAAATTTGGAACAAATTAAACAAAATCAAACTTGAAGATATAAATGACCTGCTTTTATCCTCAGAACTTCGCTCCCTCATGGTTGAAATAAAACCCAAATTTGAGCTGTCCGGCCTACAGCAACTTATTTC
>DAOWCC010000100.1 GCA_030639665.1 Elusimicrobiota bacterium
AAAATGCTTTTCAAGTATTAAAATTTTAAGGCCGTTTTTAAGAGCATAAGAAATGACTTTCGGCATTTTGGGATCTTTTTCCACTATGGCTCCCATTTTTTCAAGTTCGCTCATTTTGTCTCCTTTATTCTTAACCGCATAAGTGGGCGCGCACATTAAAAGCGTTAAAGATATTAAAGTGAATAATTTCATTTAGCCTCCGATACTATTGTAATTATAACATTGTATTAAATTTAGGTTTGATAAACCTTTCCAATAAATCATTTTCAAGAAAATAATATTTTCTCTAATCAGCCCAAAAAAGTTATACTTTAGGCAGTGAAGGCTCGATGTTCGAGTTAAAAACATTTTAATATTACAAGGAAACAAAATTATGATTACCAAAACAAAGAAAAATAAAACTCAGGGTGGTTTGAAGATGAAAAACGATTTTAAAGTTAAAGATATAAAATTGGCCGCGCAAGGCCGCAAAGAAATAGAAGTAGCCGAAAAGGAAATGCCCGGACTTATGTCCATTCGTAAACAATTCGCGGTTAAAAAACCTCTTAAAGGCGCCAGAGTCATGGGCTCGCTTCATATGACCAATCAAACGGCCGTTTTAATTGAAACGCTTACGGCGCTTGGAGCTGAAGTTCGATGGGCCTCATGCAATATTTTTTCAACTCAAGACAGCACGGCGGCCGCTATAGCAAAAACCGGAGTCCCCGTATTCGCGTGGAAAGGCGAAACCTTGGCCGAATATTGGTGGTGCACCGCCCGAGCTCTTGATTTTTCAGGAGGGAAAGGCCCTCACCTTATTGTTGATGACGGCGGGGACGCCACAATGATGCTTCACAGAGGTTTTGCCGCTGAAAATAATCCGAAAATTTTAAATACTGAAACTCATGGCGAAGATGAATTTGAACTTAATAAATTTTTACGCGCGGAACTTAAAAGAAATCCCAAGCGCTGGCATAAAGCGGTAGAAGATTGGAAAGGCGTTTCCGAGGAAACCACAACCGGAGTTCATCGTCTTTATCAAATGCATGAAGCGGGAGAGCTTTTGGTTCCGGCCATAAATGTTAATGATTCGGTTACAAAATCCAAGTTTGACAATCTTTATGGCTGTAGGGAATCTTTGGCCGACGGTATTAAGAGAGCGACGGATGTTATGATAGCCGGTAAGGTTTGCGTTATTTGCGGATACGGAGATGTGGGCAAAGGCAGCGCCCGTTCATTAAGAGGTTTTGGCGCGCGCGTTTTGGTTACCGAAATAGATCCCATTTGCGCTCTTCAGGCCGCTATGGAAGGTTTTGAAGTTACTACGGTGGAAGATGCTCTTAAAGAAGGAGATGTTTTTGTAACCACCACGGGAAACAAAGATATCATTCGCGTTGAGCATATGTTGAAAATGAAAGACCAGGCCATAGTCTGCAATATCGGACATTTTGATAATGAAATACAGGTGGATCAGCTTAAAAACACCAAAGGAGTTAAAGTTGTAAATATCAAGCCTCAAGTGGATAGATTTGATCTTCCAAGCGGCAATTCCATGTATTTATTGGCGGAAGGCAGACTTGTAAATCTTGGCTGCGCCAAGGGCCATCCCTCATTTGTAATGAGTAATTCATTTTCAAATCAAACTCTCGCTCAGATAGAGCTTTGGACCAAAAAAATGGATATTGGCGTATACAGATTGCCAAAACATTTGGATGAAGAAGTGGCCAGACTCCATCTTGCTAAAATTGGCGTTAAGCTTACCAAATTGACAAAAGATCAAGCCGATTATATCGGAGTAAAAGTGTCCGGACCTTATAAGCCCGATCATTATAGATACTAAGATATAAAAACAGAGAGTGCTGATAGTTTAAAGACAGGTATTTTGGAGTAGTTTACTCTTCTTCTTGTTTTGTAAATCCCCATACGGTTGATTTATGCAGCCAACCGTTTACCTCGCTGTCTTTAACATGAAACCAGTTTCCTTTTTTTTCAATAAATTTCAAGGGATAAGTTTTTCCAAGAACCCATAATATTTCTTTGCTTCCCGGGTCCTCTCTTAAATTGGCTTCCTTTGTTTTTACTATTACCGACGGGGTGTCGGAAAGCACGGACTTGTGTATCCAGCCTGTATCGCCGGCGAAATCTTTCACTTTTTGCCAGTTTCCTTTAGTTTCTAAAATTTCAAAAGGAGTATATTTGGAAACTGTCCATAAAATATCATAGCCCGCACTGGGGCCGGTTCGCACATTGGCCTTTGATGTCGCGACGCTCATCATCTTGGCGGATAAAAAAGCGGGCAATATCAAAATGGCGATAGCTGAAATTGTGATGGTTTTTAGAATTCTCATAATACCATTTTCCTTAATTTGTTTTTTCTTCACTTATACTATAGAAAATAGATATTAAATTTTTGTTTCAAGGTTTAATTGATTATTCTTTTTCCAATTCGTTCAAGTGCCTTGAGATATCTTTGGCCGCATTGCTCATTAAGGAAATCATCTCTTTTTTTTCTTCGGCAGAGCAATCTTTAAACAAATCAGCCGCGCTTTTCAAGCTTGAGCATTTAGCCCTTATATCGTGAAGCAGTTTGCTTAAATTGTCTTTTTTTTCAGTCATTGGAGGTTTCTCCGATGGGTTCAAATTTTCTCAAAATCGAGTATAAAAAACGTGTGGAGATTTTAAGCTCGGAAAGTGTTTTAGTTTTCTTTCCTTTGTTTTCTTTAAGACTTTTCTGAATTATTTCATAGGCCAGCAGATTAAGCGTTTCTTCAAGGCCATTGGCCAGGGCATTTTTATAATGGCTGTCATTCATGATGTTTTCCGGCGGGGTTATTTTTTCGACAGCGGACAAATGCCGCGCAACTGTTTTAAGATTTATTCGCCCTTCGCCGCTTTCAGCCATAAGTTCCGTAAATTTTTTGAGTTCGCGGATATTTCCCGGCCATGGATGGTTTGTGATATAGTCTTTGGCATCGGGCATAAAAGCGAGGCGTTTTCCTCCATGAACAAAATGTTGTATTAAAGGAAAAATATCATCCTTTTTTTGATTCAAGGGTTTTAAGTTTATTGTAAAGCCATGTACGCGCTGAAAAAGATCAAAGCGCAGTTTTCCTTGCGCTATAAGTTGTTTGGGGTTTTCAAGCGTGGCGCTTATAATTCGAAAATCAGAATGTTCGGCTTTATCCGAGCCTAAAGGATAGAATGTTTTTTCCTCGATAGATTTAAGCAGTTTCATCTGCATATTAAGGCTCATATTGCCTATTTCATCCAAAAATAAAGTTCCTTTATCCGCTTCCAGAAGGCGGCCTTTGCGGTTTTTATCCGCTCCGGTAAAAGCCCCTTTTTTATATCCAAAAAGTTCCGCTTCCAAAAGATCTTCACTGTAAGCCGAGCAATTTATAGCTACAAAATTCCCTTCAAAGCCCGAATGTTCATGAATAATTTTGGCAAGTGAGGTTTTGCCCGTTCCCGACGGACCCAAAATCAGTATCGGCAATTGCGATGAGGCATATTTAAGAGCTTCCATAATGGCGGATTTAACGCTTTTATCTTTAGTTATAAATCGATTGGTAAAAATATTTTCCGTGGAGTCTTGATTTTTATTGCTAATGAATTTTTTTAAAATAGAATCTACATTTGATTCTTCATTGCCTTTGGCATAAAAATCATTAGCGCCCAGTTCATAAGCCTTATCCACTATTTCATCCGAGTCCGAGCTGGACATGATTACCGTATATATTCCTTTATCTATGGCTAGGGGAATAAGTTTAAGGCCGGAGTAATCATCCTTGATTCCAAGCATAAGGTCAAAAAAGCAAATATCATAATTATTGGTTTTGAGTTTTTTAATGGCCGCAAGTTTATTGTCAGCGAAATCAACAACATGTTCGCTTAAATGTTTGCTCATTAATTTTTGCGCGAGTTTATCATCTTCAACTACGAAAATTTTTAATTTATTCACCCTACCACCTCCCCAAGAATTCCAATTAAATGTATAGGAATTTCAAAGCTATGCTGGAGCCGTCTCAAGGAATTATATCCATCAAACGGCCAAAGTTTCACCTAAATGTAGTTGCAAAGCTTGCTTTGCCTAATTTAAATGTTCTCTAAGTTTAGCAAAAAACATTTTCATATGAAAATAAATCTTTTCATATGAAAATATTTTTGATGTTTTTAGTCATTCCTAATAATTCCAAAAAACACCCAAAAAACAGTTTTTACCAATGAGATTTTCTGATGCCTGCGTTCTGTTGCCTGATTCCTTTTCTTTGGCATAAAAATTGCTCTGTAACAGGTGAAGGCGAAGAGAGAATTATGGATATGATATATATGGCGTTTAATAATCCATCAAGCCTATTTTACGAAGGGCATAAAATTATTATAGGATTGTGCTTTGTAGTCATGATATTTATGGGTGGGTTGCGGAGGATTAAGGAAGGCCATACGGAATGGCGCGAATTAAAAAAAATAAAACAGGAGGAAGTATGAAAAAAGTGATATTTTCAATAATGATGTGTATTATGGCGGTTTCAGCGGGTAATTCGGCGGAGATGAACGCCAAGGCAGATATAACAAATTTTCCGGTGAAAGGGATTACCAGTGTGGACATCCAAACGAATTCCGGTTTGATAGATGTTAAAGCTTCTCAAATAGCGGGCATACGGGTGGAACAATTGCCGGATAATGCCAGGGTATGCGATGTAACCATGAAAATTAAGGGCAAAAAACTTATTCTTAAGGCATTGGTGAAAGAAGGAAATTACAGTAATATAAAAACAGGGTTTCGCATAAAGTTACCGTCCGATATTAAGATAATAGCCAAGAGCAATTCCGGTGATATCAATATCCGCAATATTGAAAAGAATGTAAATGTCGAAGCAAAATCAGGAGATATTAAGATTCGTAATATTGCAGGTTCTATTAAAGCAAAAACAAATTCCGGTGATATTAATATTCTCAAGGTTAAAAAAAATGTGAAAGTCGAGGCAAAATCAGGGGATATCAAAATTCAGAATATTACAGGCTCTGTTAAAGCAAAAACAAATTCAGGCGATATCGCGCTTAATAATGTTTCCGGTGGTCTGGAAGCCAGAACAAACTCGGGTGACATAAAAGGCATATTTAAATCCACTAAAACATCAAAAAAAGTTAACTTAAAAACGACTTCAGGAGATGTTTCCGCGAGATTTCCTAAAAACTCAATAATAACTGTGGATGCCGAAACCAATAGCGGTAAAATACATAATGAATTTTCAGGAAAAACCGGACTTCCTTTAACGGTTAAAACGAATTCCGGAAACATATCAATTGTTAAAAATAAAAAGTAATTTAAATATTTTGACCATATTAAATTGGAGGATGTGCAAGCTTTGTTAAAAGAAGCTAAGCTTGAAGCAGTTTCCTACGATAAGATTACAGCGTATAAAAGTCCGACTACTGGTATAGAAATTGATTATTTTATGTGTGAAATAAAACGAGAAAATGCGTAAAACAGCTTTTTTGAATAAGAATATTAGAAATAAAAAAGGAGAAAATATGGTTAAAGTCAAATTTTATAAGCGGATTAAAGATGTTGCGATATTGTATAAAATCAATGATATTTCAAAATTAAACAATAAACTGATAGAGTCGCTCGAGTGGCCTGAAAATATGCTTATGATGGGTTTTGATTTTAAATCTGCCCAATTAGATAAGAAAAAAACTTTTTCTATCAAGGTATCTTCAAAATATGGAGGCAGAGTCGCCTATTGTTCTCAGGGAAAAGGTCTCAAAAATATTGGAGAAAGTGTTCCTCAAGCCGGAATAGAACTTAGGGAGCCTAAAAATTTCGAAGAATTAAGGAAGGTACATAGGAAAATTTTAAGTTCTTATTTTAAATTGGCTGGTAAATCTATAAGCGTTAAATATAAAAAACTCTTTAAAGAGTATTCGGAAAAATATTTAAAAAAGGTAAATCCGATTGTAATTGTGAAAGGCAAGAAAGTTGTGGGTTTGTTTGCCATTTTGAATGATAAAGGCGCTTCCGGAAAAGTGTATGACACCATGGCATGGCATAATCTTCTTCCGGGCTTATCTTCGCGGGAGCGCAAAAGCGCTTATTATCAAGCGGCAAAATGGATAAAAGAGAATGCGACTAGACAAGTTGCCGTTGTTGTGGATAATTTTGATCCCGCCTCTCGAAAGTTTTTTATAGGATTGGGTTTTAAGCCTTATCGACTAATAATTACGCGTCTTGATAAGAAATAAAAGTATTTGAAATTAAGTCAAAAAGTTCTATATTTGGGGCGCATTGAATATATCAATGCGCCCCAAAATATTTTCATATGAAAATAATTCTTTTCATATGAAAATGTTTTTAGCTATTTTTAACCATTCCTAATAATTCCAAAAAATACCTAAAAAACTGGTTTTACCAATGAAATTTTTCTGATACCTGCTTTCTGTTGGCTGAATCCTTTTCTTTGGCATAAAAATTGCTCTGTATTGGGCGTAAGTCAAATATATAGAAGAGGTGAAATATGAAAAACAAAATAATGAATGGAATATTTAGTTTCATAATTAAAATGATTGAAAGCCAAGGGAAAGAAGACGCTGGTTTAATAGGTGATGAGGGGAAAATTTTCGCAAGCAGATATGCGTTTAGTGAATATGGCAAATATCTTAGATAAGATAAGCAAAACTTGAACAATAGTCCTAAATCTATGTAGGACCAAAGGCCCTTACAAGAATAAGGATTTGAATGTAAGCTGTAAGTAAGAAGTAGAGTATAGCCTCGTTACCTGTAATTTGGGGGATTGGCCCCAGAGTATCCACGATCCGGCCGTAACCGGATGTATCCAGGGAAAGCAAAAAAAGCTTTCCCTTTTTTTATTTAAAAGACAGTTTAAAAGTGGTAGAATATGAAAATTGGGAGGAGTAAATGGCAAAAAAATTTAAATTTATAATAGCGATTTTAGTATTCATGGGGCTTTTTTCTTCAGTTCAGGCAGCTCAATATCCCAGTAACGATACATTTCAAAATAAAACCGGTTTAGATACGATAGTTTTAAGTGCAGAAGAAGGTGATGATCCAGGTGGTCGTCCGGATGGAGGTCATAGTACGGGTGAAGGGGATGAAGACTCTTGCCCTTCTGGCGGCACTGTAGATATTCCTGATTGTACAGGTTAAATAATATCTATTATTTGTTCTATTTGGAGTTGATACTTTATGTAAATAGAATAAATTTAGTTTGATCCTCGTTGAATTGCAAATTAAATATCAGCCTAAATGCCTAAAAATTTTCAAATAATAATATTTGCGTTGGTTTTACTTTTTACTTCCTGTCATAATTCAGAAAAGAAAGACCAATTACATGTTTTTCTAAATAGCCTTCCGGAACAGGTTTCAACTAAAAAAACAAGTGAGGGAGCTGGGTACTATATAATAAAGCAAACTCATGAGCCTTTGTTCAGAAGGGGTGATGGTCAATATTATACTTCAAAGATTTTAAAATCTTGGAATCGTAATACTGAATATACTCGCTTCACATTTTGTCCCGACACTTCCAAGTGTTTTAATAAAAGTCATTTTTTTACTTTGGATTTTTTTAAGGAATATATTAATGAAACTACAAAAAGATATAATAAAAATTTTACTTTAAACCGAAGGGGTGAGTGTTTTGATATAAAATTTGATAAAAGTAATGCAGGGTATTTGAGTTTTTTAGCTCAATATGGAAGTGCCCCCACCATTAAGAAAAATAAAAATATGGAAGAGGGTTTAGGACATTTTTCCGTTGCGGAAATTTCAAATAATAAAATTCTTCTAAAACGAAAAAAAAGTATAAGGAATGGCTATAATTCTATTGTTTTCTACGAATCTTCTTCATGGGATAAGTCTAAATTCCAAAATAAAGAATCTGTAGATTTTAATGCCATAGGATCTCATGATTATCCCTTGTGGCTAAAGCAAAGCGAAAACCATATTTCTTTTGAGAATATTCAGCTTCAGTCACTTATTCTCCTGATTAATCATCCTGATAAAGAAATAAGGAAAACTCTATATAATTGTATGGATGTGGAAAAGCTTCGTCAAGCATTTTTTCCCGGGAGAAAACAGTTTTTTGATATTAAGACAATATTACCTGTGGGTATACGCGGCGGGAAATCCGGCAGGCCGATGCAGACTTGCAGTGTTTTGAGAAAGAACCATAAAACGGAAAAACCAATTGTTTTTTTAAATTATAAAGAAAATAATAAGAAACAGTTAGAAAATTTTGCCGAAGATTTTTTAAAGAAAACCGGCATAAAAATAAAAATTATTCAGGTTACTCAGAAGGAATTTTTTAAAGCTTTAAATAGTTCCCGGAAGCCATATAATCTTATGATCGTAAAGTTTGGCGCGGTTTTTTCTGAATATGCTTCTTTTTTTTATTTTTTTATCAATAAATATGGGTATTATAATTACAGTAGTCTGGAGATGTTGCCTTTGTATAAGAAATTGTTTAAAGCCAATACTGAAGATAAAGCTACAATTGCATTGCAAATGCTTGATGAGATAAAAAAAGAATTTTTAGCTTTGCCGTTATATCAGGGAATAAAAACATTTTATTATCCAAAGAAAATTAAAAATTTGGAGGTTGGAAAGGGGTTTTCCGAATATACAGAGGTGGCGGATTTAAGATGGTAAATATTATTAAAAGACTATTACAATATAATCGGAAATACTATGTTTCGGTTATAGCGGTGTTTATTGTTTTTTGGCAGGTATTTTCGATATTTTCGATAATTAAAGTTGCTGATGATAAACTGTTCACGGCTATGCGTCAGAATGCCGTTAATTTCGAGAATGCTGTATTGACTAGT
>DAOWCC010000136.1 GCA_030639665.1 Elusimicrobiota bacterium
AAATCAGGCAACTACACTCTAAACTCTTTTCCAAAATCCCTCTCGTTCTCCCTTTAGAAAAGGGAGAGGCTAAAAAAAGGGGGGAAGATATCTTTATTGGCGGCATGCAATGCCGCGGCTACAAGTACAGAAGAAAGCGGGATTATTATAAAAATCCCCCTCAGTCCCCTTTGCAAAAGGGGAAGAAAAAAAAGAATGATTCTTGTGTTTGAGGGGATACTTTAATTTTGATATACTGTAATTGAAGTTACATTCGACAAATAAGCCCATAGGCGTTTTCCGAAAGCACTATAAATAAAAAACGTTTAAAACACCGAGGCTGATAAAAGGAGAAATAATATGGCTGTTAAAGTTGGCATCAATGGATTTGGCAGGATAGGAAGACTTGTGGCGAGAGCTATTTTGGACCGCACTGATAATGCTTTGGAACTTGTCGCTATAAACGATTTAACAGATTCAAAGACCAATGCTCACCTCCTTAAATATGATTCGGTTCACGGGCAATTGAAGGGCGAAGTTAAAGCTGTTGGCGAAGATAAAATTTCAGTCGATGGAAAGATAATAAAAGTTCTTAAAGAAAGAGATCCGGGCGCTTTGCCTTGGAAAGAGCTTGGTGTTGAGATAGTTATTGAGTCTACCGGTCTTTTTACCATTAAAAAAGACGGTGTTGATAAAAAAGGCAGACAAGCTAAAGGCGCTGAGAACCATATTACCAAAGGCGGAGCAAAGAAGGTTATAATTTCAGCTCCCGCTCAAGGCGAAGATTTAACCATAGTGATGGGTGTTAACGAGGATAAATATGACGCTGGAAATCATCATGTGGTTTCAAACGCTTCCTGCACCACAAATTGTTTGGCTCCCGTAGCTAAGATTATCAATGATAAATGGACCATAGAAAAAGGACTTATGACAACCATTCACGCTTATACGAATGATCAAAAAGTTCAGGATATGGCCCATTCCGATTTAAGGCGCTCAAGAGCGGCCGCGGTTTCCATGATACCTACTTCAACGGGCGCGGCTAAAGCCGTGGCTTTGGTTATACCTGAACTTAAAGGTAAGTTTGACGGTTTTGCCATTCGCGTGCCGACCCCGAATGTTTCGGTTGTGGATTTAACCGTTACGATAGCGAAAGACGCTACAGCTGAGGAAATAAACGCGGCTTTGAAAGAAGCTGCCGAAGGTCCGATGAAAGGCGTGCTTGCGTATGAGGAAGCTCCTTTGGTTTCAATAGATTATAATCATTCTCCTTTGAGCTCGACGGTGGATGCCCCCAATACAAAAGTTATCGGCGGAAATCTCGTTAAGGTTCTTGCCTGGTATGACAATGAATGGGGCTATTCAAATCGTGTTATCGATTTGGCTTTACTCATGATAGAAAAAGGAATTTAAATCGGGTCCATTAGTCCCCGTAAACCGGATATTGACTGATAAGGGATTTATCCGTGTTTTTGACCCTACCACCTGCTTATTGTCCAAAGGACAATTAAAAAATAAACATGGCGCTATTAAGCGCCATAAGCAGGTGGTAGGGTGACTTCTGAAGAAAAAATAACAACAGGAGGCCAATTATGGCAAAAAAAGTATTGATTATGGGAGCGGCAGGAAGAGACTTTCATAATTTTAATGTATATTATAGGGGCAACTCGGATTATGAGGTTGTCGCTTTTACCGCGTTTCAGATTCCCGATATAGCGGGCAGAAGATATCCAGCTTCTCTTTCAGGAGAGCTGTATCCTGAAGGTATTCCGATTTTTGAAGAATCCGAAATGCCGAGATTAATCAAAGAACTTAATGTTGAAGAAGTCGTTTTCGCTTATAGTGATGTTAATTTCAATAGCGTTATGGAAAAGGGCTCTTTGGTTCTCGCTTGCGGAGCTGATTTTAAGCTTTTGAGCGGCGAGCATACAATGATTAAATCCAATAAACCTGTCATATCCGTTTGCGCGGTCAGAACGGGTTGTGGCAAAAGCCAGACTTCCAGAAAAATCGCCAGTCTTCTCAAAGAGATGGGACAGAAAGTTGTGGTGATTCGCCATCCGATGCCTTATGGCGATTTGGAAAAACAAACATGGCAGAGATTCGCTTCGATAGAAGATATGAAGAAGCATGAATGCACTATTGAAGAAATGGAAGAGTATGAGCCGCATATCAGCGAAGGTCATGTGGTTTATGCCGGTGTTGATTACGGCAAAATTCTTGAAGAGGCGGAGAAAGAGGCCGATGTTATATTGTGGGACGGTGGAAACAATGATTTATCTTTCTACAAACCCAATATTCATATCGTGGTAACCGATCCTTTGCGCCCCGGACATGAAGAGTTGTATTATCCCGGAACAACAAATCTTAGAACAGCCGATATTGTTATCATCAATAAAGTTGATAGCGCCAAAGCTGAAGATATTGAGGAAGTTAGAGCCAATATCAAAAAACTCAATCCCAATGCCAGAGTTATTGAGACAGAATCTCCCGTGGCAATTGAGAATGAGAACGGTCAGATAAAAGGCAAGAAAATTCTTGTCGTTGAGGACGGCCCGACATTAACTCACGGTGAAATGGGTTATGGAGCGGCTTATGTGGCTGCCAAAGCTTATGAAGCCGGCGAGATAATTGATCCCAGACCTTATGCGGTTGGAACCATTAAAGGCGTTTATGAAAAATATAATCATCTTGAATGGATATTGCCCGCCATGGGTTACGGCTCTAAACAGATGAATGAGCTTCAAGAGACGATAAACGCGATTCCCGCTGATGTTGTTTTGATTGGAACGCCTATCGATCTTGCTTCTCACATTACCATTAACAAACCTTCTTTAAGAGTTACTTATTCTCTTAAAGAGAAAACTCCCGCTTTGAAAGATATTCTTTCGGGCGTTTTACAAAAAGTCTAGAAGTTGTTTTTTTAGAGGGCGCCGTAATGGCGCCCTCTATCGTCGTTAATAATACTTTTAAGGATGTGAACTATGTCAGGAAAAACAATATTAAAACTCGCTAAAGTTCAGGATTCTTCCATTAAGGGAAGAAACATTGTAATGAGGGTGGATTATAATGTTCCGATTGATAAGGGTATTATTGTCGACGATACAAGAATAAAAGCTTCTTTAAAAACTTTAAAATATCTTTTGGATTTAAAATGCAAAGTGACTTTAATTTCCCATTTGGGCCGCCCCAAGGGCCATGAGCCTAAATATAGTCTCAGACCGGTAGCGGCGCATCTTCAAGAACTTGTCGGCGCCAAGGTTTATTTTGCCTCAGATTGCATAGGTGAAGAGAGCAAGCGCGTTGTGGAGCAGGCGAAAGAAGGGGAAATTGTTCTCCTTGAAAATCTCAGGTTTCATTCCGAAGAGAAAAAAAACGATGCTGATTTTGCCAAACAACTTTCCGAGCACGGCGATTTTTTTATTCAGGAAGCTTTCGGCACTTTACACAGGGCGCATGCTTCCACCGCTGGCATAAGCAAATATCTTGATAATGCCATAGGCTATTTGGTTCAGAAAGAACTTGAATATTTAGATAGGTCCATGATAAATCCCGCAAGGCCTTTTGTGGCTATTATCGGCGGGGCAAAAGTTTCCGATAAGATTGATGTGCTGTACAGTCTTATAGATAAGGCCGACACTATAATTATCGGCGGAGCCATGGCTTATACTTTTCTTGCCGCTCAATATTCAAATGTGGGGAAATCCCTGGTTGAAAAAGAAAAAATTGAGGATGCTAAAAAAATAATTTTAAAAGCTTTTAAAAACGATGTCGAGCTGCTGCTTCCGGCGGACCATACTGTTGTTAAAGAAATTAAATTTGATTCGCCCAAAGAAGTTACGCAATCAATGGCGATAGGCGATAATTGGATTGGAGTGGATATCGGCCCCAGAAGTGAAATGCTTTTTACTGAAAAAATCAAAATGGCCAAAACCGTTTTTTGGAATGGCCCTCTTGGAATTTTTGAAATGGATGCTTTTGCTCACGGCAGTCTTGTCATTGCCCAAGCTATGGCTGCCGCAACCAAGACCGGAACCGTTACCATATTGGGTGGCGGGGATACTCTTGGCGTGATTAAAAAAGCCGGTATAAGTCCCGATCAATTATCTCATTGTTCAACGGGCGGTGGAGCCAGTCTGGAATTTATTGAAGGCAAGAATCTTCCCGGTCTTGTGTCTTTATCGCAAAATTAAGATGTCCTGTTTTTTTATGGGCATATTTTTTTGATATACTAGTATTCAATTAGAATTTTCGGAGGAAAAATGTACAATTTTGTTCTTATACTTCATGTTGTTGTCGCGGTTGTTTTAATCATAGCTATTTTGGTTTTTCAAACAAGCAAGGGTTCGGCTCTTTCAATGTTTGGCGGCGGCGGTGATAATCTTTTTTCAAGCAATACCGGAACTTCTTTTATCAGAAAATTTACTATGGTTGTGGCCGCTATATTTGGCGCCACATCCCTTTTTCTTACAATCTTTTCTTCCAGCCTTAGAATGAAATCCGTTGTGCAGGATCATCCTATGCAGGCGGCTCCCAAAGCTCCCGCGCAGGAAGCCGGCGCTAAAAAAGCAGTGCCTCAGAAAGCGCAAGAAAAACCTTCAAAGAAATAGTACAGCCCGGCAGCTAGACTGCCTGACGGCTAACAGCTAAAATATTTTGTCTAATGAATTTAAGAGATAAGTCTGCCTAGCGGCCTAGCCGTTTGGCTGTTTTCTTTATTCTTCCATTACTTTATTTTCAAATGTTATTAATATGTCTTGGGCTTGTTGAGAATCCTTTGCCGAGAACAATCTCTTTCTTAAGGTAAGATTGGATATTAATTCTGATAGTCCGGCAAGAATTTTTAGCTGTTTTGTGGGTTCATTAAACGGCGTTAATATCATAAAGATAAGTTTTACGGGTTTATTATCCGCCGAGGGAAAGTTTACGCCATTTTCTGATTTGGCCAAAATAAGAATGGGACGAGTAAGGCTTTCAAGTCTGGCGTGAGGGAAAGCTGTTTGATGGCCTAAAGCTGTAGAGAAATTCATTTCGCGCTTCATAATGGCTTTTAGAGCCTTTTCTTTATCAAAGTGGGGAAGGGTCCGTTCAACTTTATTGAGTATTGTTTTGATGGCTTTAAAGCGGTCTGTTTCTTGTAAATCAAATATGCAGGCTTCTTTTAAGATTATTTGGCTTAAGCGGACGGGAGGATCATTATCAAATTCATCCCTGATTTCACCGGTAAGCTCTTCCACAATATCTTCCATTGTTAAAAGACCGGTAATTTCATTTTCAGAATTTTTAACCAAAGCTATATGCATTTTTTTCTCTTGGAATTCACGGAGAGCTTTTTCCGCCGTTATTTCTTGTGAGATGGTTGAAATCGGTCTTTTCATTCCCAAAAGATTATCGGGATTATCACAACTCATATTGCAATCCAAGAAAGTTAATGCCATATCTTTAAAATGCACGAAGCCCACTACTTCTTCAATGGAATTTTTTATCAGCGGATATCTTGAAAGTTTTCGCTCTTTTATCATCTTGAGGTTTTCGTCCCACGGTTTTTCCATTGAGATAGACGCTATGGATGATTTTGGCGTCATGATTTCTTTTACTTTTGTTTTGCCGAAATCAAATAAATGTTCAAACATCATAAGACGCCCGAGAGAAATTTTTCCATATTCCTGAGATTCTCCAAGTATCATGCGAAGTTCATATTCAGAATGAACCATGTCATTTCCGGCTGATTTAATTCCACATATTTTTAAGAGATAATTGGCGCTTTCATTAAGTATCCACATAGGCACAAACATTATTTTGTGAAATACTTTAAGAGGAAAGGCTATCATAAGAGAAAATTTTTCAGGCATTGTTATGGACATGTTTTTTGGGACCAATTCTCCCACTACCACATTCAAGCCGATTATTATGGCAAAAGATATAGCGAAAGAAATTGATTGCTGAAGAGGGGGAGCTAAATTTATATTGGAATAAGTAAAGATTGGAGTGAGTAATCGCGTGAGGGCGGGTTCTCCTAACCAACCAAGTCCAAGGCTTGCGATAGTGATGCCTAATTGACAGGTTGAAAGGTATGCGTCGAGATGTGTTACCGCTTCCTTGGCTATAGTAGCGCTTTTATTTCCCTTAAGCGATAGTTCTTCAAGCCTGGTGATTCTTACTTTAATAATTGAAAACTCCGCCAATACAAAAAAGGCGTTCATAATTAAAAAAACAATAGCGGCTAAAAGAGCAAGAGTGGTTATCATGATTGGTTTTTTTCCATTACTTTATTTTCAAATGTTACTAGGATGTCTTGGGCTTGCTGAGAATCCTTTGCCGATAACAATCTCTTTCTTAAGGTAAGATTTGATATTAATCCTGAAAGTCCCGCAAGAATTTTCAGCTGTTTTGTTGGTTCATTAAACGGCGTTAATATCATGAAGATAAGTTTTACGGGTTTGTTATCCGCCGAGGGAAAGTTTACGCCATTTTCTGATTTGGCCAAAATAAGAACGGGATGAGTAAGGCTTTCAAGTCTGGCGTGAGGAAAAGCCGTTTGATGGCCTAAAGCTGTAGAGAAATTCATTTCGCGCTTCATAATGG
>DAOWCC010000208.1 GCA_030639665.1 Elusimicrobiota bacterium
TAAGGCCTTGGAAAGGCGGCTGCAATTGCGGGAAAGAAGGAAACCCTCATCAATAGCGAGAGACCTTTAGAGCATCCTTAACTTGGCTAAGCGACACCCTAAATGATATTTATGAACAGGAAGGAAATAAACTCTTTAAAGATACCTGGCAAGCCCGCAATGAATATATAGAACCTTTGACAAAACCTGATAAGCATATCTTGAATAAATTTCTTTCCGCCAATTTAAATGAAAACTTAACAAAAGAAGATATTAACAAGGCCATAAATCTTTTGGAGATGCAGAAATATTCCATGTATATGTTTACAAGCTGCGGCTGGTTTTTCGCGGACATATCCAGAATTGAAGCCGTTCAGAATTTGAAATATGCCGCCAAGGCGATTGAAATCGCGGCGGCTTTGGGATTTACCGATATAGAAAAAGATTTTTTAAGCCTTCTTGAGTTTGCCCCCAGCAATCATCCCGATTTAAAAAACGGAGCCGAGATTTATCAAAAACTGGCCATAAGCAATCAACTCCCTTTTGAATTGATTATTTACGGACATTTAATTGAACTGTTTCATTTTTCCGAAACTGAAGAATTTAATTCCAGATACTTTTATGAAATGGAAATTGAAAAACGGGAAACCGCTGATTTGAATAAATTAAAATTAATAAGCGGTATAATAAAATCAAAAAATATCATTACGAAAGAATATCATGAATATGCTTTCGCTTATTTTTCCGAAAAGAAAGAAATGCCTTTTATATGTTTAGCCTTAAATGACCCTGCTGATAAATTAAAATTCGCGCGGGAAACTTTTTCTTCAATGGACGCTCCCGATAAAAACAAAGCGATAATTGAAATTGAAAAAATATTCGCGGAGAATATAATCACATTTGAAAACCTGCCCTTTAATGAAAAAACAAATATCATTAAAAAAATAGTCCGCTCCATTAAATCCGCCAATAGCCGGGAATCTTTTAAAATATTTAAAAGCTATATGGGGCTTTTTGAAAAAAACAAAGATTTGGGCTCGACATTATTCAGCGGTTTAAAAGAAGAAATTAAAGCCTATTCAAAGGAAATCATAGAAATCCTGATTGACGATTATGTTAAAACAAAGAATCCCGATATTTTAAATGAATTGCTGAACGCCGCGAAAAAAATCAAACTCCATAAAATAGAGCCTGCCATAAACGGCCAGGAAAACGCTCTTATAAAGGAAATATTTAAGGGCCTTCCCAATATAAAAAAAGAAGGAGAGGGCAATCTTTTAAAAATCGCGGAAATAGCAGAACATTTAAACTTCAACCATGTCCTGTTTCACATAAATAATATATTGAGTGATATGAAACTGCAGAGAGAAGAAACGGCAACAACAAAAAGCAGTTAAGAGAGAGAAAACTCCTTATTCATTAGCACCTTGTTGCTCAATTACCTTATTGTTGAACTACGCTTTTATAGACATCTTCAAGGGTTTTAGTCAGATAAGCCCTGTAGTCAATATCCGGAAAAATATTATCTTTTGATTCAATATTATTCAAGAAATCTTCTTCTATCCTATTACCCATTATTTGTTCATAAAGACCGATAAAACGGTTAATATGATTTACAAATCTTTTGGTTGAATAGGATTTTGCGGTTCCAACCGTCATTAAAAAAGCCCAATCGGATGACATGGCGAGAACAAGTTCTCTCGAACATTGATTAAGAGCGCGTTTTAAAATTCCTGAAGCATTGGGGAAAAGATTGGCCATATCGACCATTCTTTCCGCGGCCTTATGCAAATGCCTGTACATCCAATCATTGCTCTCATTGAGCCAGACTTCATTATAACCCTTATCTCCCCATGAAGACATTGAAGGCTGAACCACTTGATTATCGGGGTGAAGAGTCAGATATTCGCTCGGTGTGGTTAACTTTACGGTATCTTGATCATAATGCATTTTTTTGAAAAGAAATTCTATAAAATCGGGGCCTTCATACCACCAATGGCCGAAAAGCTCGGCGTCAAACATGGAAACCAAAATGGGTTTTTTATTAAGAAAACCGTTGAGATGTTCAATTTGTCTTTCGCGATTAAATAAGAAATTACCCGCGTGCATGGCGGCAACATCTCTGGCCTCTTGAGGATTATACGGGGCTTTTTCATCTAAGGCCACTTTACCCGTTATTTTATGATACTTAAGACCGACATTTCTTCTTACTCCGTCGGAATGCAAATACGGCTTTATATAATCATAATCCAAATCATAACCGAGATCTCGATAAAATTCTCTATAACGATTATCGCCGGGATAACCGATATCCGCGCTCCAGACTTGATGGGCGCTTTCCATATCACGGCCGAATGCCGCGACTCCGCTCGGGCAATAAACCGGCGCGTATACGCCATATCTCGGCCTTGGATTGCCATAGATAATGCCATGAGTTTCAAGGAAGAAATATCTTATGCCGTGGGCTTTGAGAAGTTCATCATCACCCGGATTATAGGCGCATTCGGCAAGCCATATGCCTCTGGGCGCTCTGTCAAAATGTTTTTTATAGTCATCGATCGCTATTTTAATTTGAGCGTTAACGGCTTCTTTTCTTATTTCAAGCGGCAGAAAGCCATGAGTCGCGCAACAGGTTATAATTTCAAGCTTGCCCATATCCTGAAATTTCTTAAATCCCTGTAAAATATTGCCGTGATAATAATTATCAAAAAGCTCGCGCAATCTTTTGAATTTTTTATCATACATATTTGCGGCGGCGCTAAATTTGGTATTGAGGGTTCTGGAAACTTCTTTTTCGGAGAGTTCTATTCTGTGATATAAATATCTTCTAAAGCGCTTTATAAGCAATTCATCACTCATCATGCCGCATAAGGGAGGTGTCAGGGACATTGTTAATTTGAAGTCCGCGCCTTCATCATTCAGCCTTTCATAGACATCAAGCAAAGGCAAATAAGTTTCACACATGGCTTCAAAAAACCAATCTTCCTCAAGAAAATCCTCATACTCGGGATGCCTTATAAAGGGAAGATGCGCGTGCAGGACTAAAGCAAAATATCCTTTTTCTTTATTATTCATTGATTCTCGGTTGCTCTTGATATTTTAATTTCTATTTCGCGTTTGTCGCTTCCGTCTTTCGATATTGCTTTTATGGGCAAATCTGTTTTTCCCTCTCCCAAAGCGAATCTCATGGAAAAAGTGCCGTCGGGATTCAATTTTATTTTCCTGCCCGATACGCTGACATCGGCGTCGGAATGAGTGGCGCCGTATAAAATAAGCTCGCAATCGGCCACTAGCCAAAAGTCTTTGTCTTCAGGTTTTTTTCCGTTACCGGAAGACAGGGAACTTGCCCCGCCCCATGAGGCGGATCTTGAAAACACTGATTTCAGCATTTCCCATCTTTGAGCCAAGGATTTAGCAACCTCTCCCGAACCTTTGCCTATATATTCCACGCCGGAAAGCTGAAGAAGTTTTTCAAAATCTCCCGATA
>DAOWCC010000009.1 GCA_030639665.1 Elusimicrobiota bacterium
AAGGGTTTGGTAAAAAAATATTATCAGATAGATCCTAAGGATTCTTGGCTTGTGGCGGCATGTAAAAAAAATATTCCCATATATACGCCGGGCTGGGAAGATTCCACCATTGGAAATGTTTTTGCCGCCAATATATTGAGGGGAAAAGTCAAATCGGCATCTACGGTTAAGTCGGGTATAGAACAGATGATTAAACTTATAGGTTGGTATAAAGAAACATCGCGTAAAAATCCCATCGGCTTTTTTCAAATTGCCGGCGGAATAGCGGGAGATTTTCCCATTTGCGTGGTGCCTTTGATTCAGCAGGATCTTTTTAAAAAATGCAGATTGTGGTCATATTTTTGCCAGATTTCAGATAGCACAACTTCCTACGGTTCTTACTCGGGAGCTGTGCCGAATGAAAAAATAACTTGGGGAAAATTGGGGCCGAAAACACCGAGTTTCATTATTGAATCCGACGCGAGCATTGTGGCTCCGATAATGTTTGAATATATATTGAATAACTGAAAAAGCTGGGCAGCTGGACGGCTAGACAGCAAAGAAAAAAATAGAATAGTTTTTTCTCTAAACTTATTATGATAACTAAAAAAACACAAGGCTATGCAGGGTGTCGTAACAGGGTGCTATGCGCATCAAACGACCATTTAAAATTTATGGCTGAGGCCATTAAAGAGGCTCGGAAAGGTCTTAAAGAAGGCGGTATTCCAATCGGAGCCGTTTTGGTTAAAAACGGTAAAATAATAGGCAGAGGCCGCAATAGAAGGGTTCAAAAAAAGTCCGCCATTCGTCATGCCGAGATGGATTGTCTTGAAAATGCCGGCAGGTTAAAAGCTTCGGATTATAAAAAATGTGTTTTATACTCCACTTTGTCTCCTTGCTCGATGTGCAGTGGGGCCGCGCTTCTTTATAAGATTCCATTGATAATCATAGGGGAAAATAAAACATTTAAAGGACCTGAAAGATATTTAAAAAGATATTTAAGACTTATTAATCTTAATTTGCCCGAATGCAAAAATATAATGGCTGATTTTATAAGTAATAATTCCAAATTATGGAATGAAGATGTCGGAATTTAACCATCATTTTAGACGATTACACTTTTTAATTGCTATAATATAGTCAGAACGCTTTAAGCGATCTACTAAAATCAGGTTATTAGCTATCTTCCTTAATATAGAAGGAAAGTATTGGACGAAGCGGAGTGATCAGAGTTTAGGATAATCTAGGAGGATAGTAATGGGAAAAAAATTATATGTTGGTAACCTTCCGTTTTCAGTAAATGATGATAGTTTGAAAGAGCAGTTTTCAGCTCATGGCACTGTTGAAACGGCTCAAGTTATAATGGATAAATTTTCAGGCAGATCGAAAGGTTTCGGTTTTGTTGAAATGTCATCCGATGAAGAAGCTAAAGTCGCCATTGAACAAATGAGCGAAAAAGAAGTTGATGGAAGAAAAATAGTTGTTAATGAAGCCAGACCTATGGAAAAAAGAGAAAGAGGCGGATTTGGCGGCGGTCGCGGTGGAAATCGCGGTGGCGGCGGTGGCGGCGGTGGTGGCCGTGACAGATGGTAAATAGCTAAAGAATTATTCTAAAGCTTTAGGATGCCCGCCGTTTTTAACGGCGGGCATTTTTTTATTGGATTGCCGTAAAAAATGGCCTATTGACGAGTAGGTCTTTAGGGCCTTGTTAAATTAAGCGAATCAGCTACACTATCTTTGAAGTTGAATTTTTCAGATGGTGGATATATGAAGAAGATAGAAAAAAATATAAAGAAACTGCTTCTTGCTCTTATTGTCTCTGTTTTATTTCCATTGGTTTCTTTCTCTCAATTCAATTTGGATAAAATGAACGCGGGAGATATAAATACTGTGGATTTGCCCGGTATTGATATTTCCGTTCCCCAACCTCTCATTAAACCCGTTGCCGTAAAAACGGAGAATAAGTCGGCTGTTAAAACAGTCAAAGAATGGACCATTATGACTTATATTAATGCCAAGAATGATTTGGAATATTCCGGTCTTAAAGATGTTAATGAAATGGAGCAAGTCGGTTCAAACGATGAAATAAATATTGTTGTTGAAATTGGCAGAATGAACGGACAAGAAGACGGAGATGTTCATATTGATGGAGATTGGACCGGAACCAGAAGGCTTTATATAAAAAAAGACAATGATATTTCCCGCATAACTTCTCCCATTATTAAGAATTTGGGAAAAACAAATATGGGTGATAGTCGGGAAGTTATTAAGTTTGTTAAATGGGCAAAAACAAAATATCCCGCCAGGCATTATATGCTTATAATTTGGAATCATGGCGAAGGCTGGTTTAAAGGAAACCCAGTTGTCGCGGATAAAGGAATATCCCGTGACGAGGAAACCGGAAACAATATAGATATTCCTCAGCTTGCCATGATTTTAGCGAAGGTTGGGAAACTTGATATTTATGCTTCCGATGCCTGTCTTATGCAAATGGCCAGCGTTGTCTATGAAATTGGCGACAGCGTTGATTATATCATCGGTTCCGAGGAAATAGAGCCGGTAAGAGGCTATTCTTATGATAAATTTCTTGCCGCTTTAAAAAGCAATCCCGATATGAATTCACTTGAGCTTTCAAAAAAAATTGTTAATTCGTATATTATGCCCTATTCGGCGAATACACTGTCGCTTATAAACACAAAGAAGTTGAAATCCCTACCTATATTTGCCAATCAATTTGTGAATGAGGTGATGAAAGCCAATCTCAAGAAAGAAGTTAAAGCCGCCAGGGATGCGGCGGAAAAATATAGGTTTACAGATAATAAAGATATGTATGATTTTGTCAGACTGGTGGTGGAAGCGACCTCAAACAGGCTTGTTAAATCAGCGGGGCGAACGCTTATGAACTTTCTTGAGAAAGATCTTATAGCTTACAGTAACAGTGGAAATATGGCCGTAAAATCTCACGGTCTGGCTATTTATCTGCCCAAAGATATATATCTTAGCTATACTTACGAAGAGCTTAAATGGGCTAAAGATTCCAAATGGGATGAATTTATCAAATGGACTAAGAAATAATTTAGTTTTGCCGTTCCCCGAAATAAAGAACCCCGCTGAAGTTGGCGGGGTTTTTTATTTATTAATCTACGATACGCTTGTCAAAGAATTTTTTGTTTATTCATCTTAAAACGGCATTAAAAAATTTATTGCAAATTTTTTAGCGGGGTTTATGGCAAAAGGCCCATTTATATAAGGGCCTTTAGGTCCTTGTTTGCCTACGGGGACAATTTATAACATTTTATAATGAATTTGTCTCTAAACACAGTTATAAAAAATCTAAAAATCATTTCAAAAAAAGTCCTTTTAGCTTTAATGGTTTTTCATGTATTCTCTTTCGTCGCTTTCGCTCAATCCGATTTTAATTTTGATTTGGATGCTCTAAACAGAGAGGATCTTCGTCAGGTTGATTTATCCGAGTTGGAAATAAATCTCGCGCCCGAACCCGAGCTTATAAATAAGCCGGTCGAGCCTTTGCCCGTTAAAGAATGGACCATCATGGTTTATATGAGTGTTAAAAGCAATCTGGAGCGTTTTGGACTGAGAGATGTTAATGAAATGGAAAAGGTGGGGTCCGGCGACAAATACAATGTTATAGTTGAATTGGGCCGCATGGAGGGGTATAGCTCTTTGGACGGCGATTGGACCGGAGCGCGGAGATATTATATTGAGAAAGACAGAAATCCTTTTATAATAAAGTCTCCCATGCTTATGACTATTCCAAAAGTAAATATGGGCGATTGGCGGCATTTGGCGGATTTTGTTAAATGGACCAAAGCCAAGTATCCCGCTAAGCGCTATATGCTCATTATCGGAAGTCATGGAAGCGGTTGGCGAAAAGACAATTCTGTAGTTGCCAATAAAGGGATATCGTATGATGATGAGACGGATAATAATATAGATACGCCTCAGCTTGGCAAAGTGATTGATGAAGCGGGTAAAATAGATGTTTACGCTTTCGATTCTTGTTTGATGCAGATGGTGGAAGTTGCTTATGAAATAGGGGATTCAGTTGATTATATCGTCGGTTCCGAGGGTATAGCGCCTTCCAGCGGTTATTCTTTTGACGGCATATTGAACGCTTTGCGGCTTAATCCCGAAATATCTTCTTTAGAATTGTCAAAGGAGGTAGTTGATTCGTATATGCCGAAGATAAATTTACGCAAAACATTATCCGTTATTGACGCCAAATATCTTCAGCGTTTGCCCGAATTAACCAATAATTTTGTGAAAGCGATAATGAAAACGGAGAATAGAGAAAAAATTATCAAAGCAAGGAAGAAGACAAGAAAATACAAGATATCCGATAATAAAGATTTTTACGATTTTATTGAAAAAGTTCTCAAAAGAGTTCCCGATGAGACGGTAAAAATCAGGGGTAAAGCTCTTATGTCGTTTTTGAAAGATGTCCTTATAGAACACAAAGGAGAAAGTTTTGTGTCTTTAAAAAAAGGGAATGGTATTACCATTTATCTGCCTTCTGATAAGTATGACCGGAGCTATAATGAATTAAAATGGGTTGGGGATACCATATGGGACGATTTTATCAAGTGGCAATTGGATTAATTAAGTGGTTTTTTTGTTTTTCATTAAGCCCCGATTATTTTTGTCGGGGCTTTTTTTTATGGGTCTATCGGTCCTTGACTATTTGTGGATATGGCCTATACTATTTTCATAATGAATTCGTCAAAAAATGACAATATAAATGGCTTAAAAACCGTTCTAAAGAAAAGTCTTTTGTCTTTAACGGTTTTTCATTTATTCGTTTTCACCGCTTTTGCTCAATCCGATTTTAATTTTGATTTGGACTCCTTAAATACAAAAGATATTTTTCAGGCGGATTTTCCCGATTTGGAAATAAATCTAGCCCCCGCGCCGATAAATAAGTCCATTGAGCCTTTAGCGCTTAAAGACTGGACCATCATTGTATATATGAACGGAAAAAATAATCTTGAAGCGGCGGGACTTGCCGATATCAATGAAATGGAGGAAGTCGGTTCCTCTTCCGGTTTTAATATTATAGTTGAATTTGGCCGCATGGACGGACATTCTTCCTCGGACGGCAATTGGACCGGAGCAAAGAGATATTTTATTGAGAAGGATAATGATTCCTCTAAAATTAATTCGCCTGAAATTATGGCTATTCCAAAAGTAAATATGGGGGATTGGAGGCATTTGGTTGATTTTGTTAAATGGGCCAAGGTAAAATATCCGGCTAAACGCTATATGCTTATTATGTGGAATCATGGAGGAGGCTGGCTGAAAGATAATCCGGTAAGTATAAATAAAGGCATATCATATGATGATGAAACGGGAAATAATATAGATACGCCGCAACTGGGTAAGGCGCTTGGCGAAATTGGGAAAATAGATATTTACGCTTCCGACGCTTGTTTGATGCAAATGGCGGAAGTGAATTATCAGATAAAAGATTCGGTTGATTATATCGTTGGTTCCGAGGCTGTGGAGATAAGCGGCGGATATGATTATGACGCGATATTTGAATCATTGCGAATAAATTCATCCATGAGCGTTGTTGATTTGGCAAAAAAAATAGTGGATTCATATTTTCATACCGGAGATTTTTCGCTTGCCACGCAATCTGTCATTAAGGCTGATAAACTGCGGCGTTTGCCGGCGCTCACGGATGATTTTATTGAAACCGTAATGGCCGCGGATATAAAAGGCGCGGTTAAGAAAGCGAGAGATGAAGCTAATATGTACAAAAATCTCGATAATAAAGATTTGTACGGTTTTGTCGCAAATCTTGTTGAAGGAACAAAAAACAAAGCCGTTAAGGCCAAGGGTAAAGCGCTTATGAAATTTTTGAAGAACCGGCTTATTATTCATAATGGCGAAGAGATAGGTTCTTTTGACGGGTCCAATGGCATATCCGTTTATTTGCCCTCTGATAAATATAATCGTGATTATAATGAATTAAAGTGGGCCAAAGATTCCAAATGGGACGAATTTATAAGGTGGCAATTGGATTAAAAAAAATTCATTTCTTTTGGTATACGACAGCGCTTAAGTCCCGATTATTTTTGTCGGGGCTTTTTTTAGGCTGTGGCGGGATAATCCATTTGCGCTTGTCCGCCAAAGTTACAGGAAAGAATAAAAATTCTTCCCCCTTTAAGAAAGGAGGACCGAGGGGGATTTTGGCAGAATAAACGGCTCAAAACATTTGACAGGATTAACAGGATAAAACAGAAGCAAATTTCAGCGTTAAAAAAGTTTCCGCCTAAGGCGGATTAACTTAGTATATAGGAATTTCAATATTTAAAAGCAACCACGAAAACGCGAAAATTGGGAAGACACGAAAAATAGCGAAACAAATTAAAATATATTTCGTGCTTTCAGGCTTTCGTGCCTTCGTGGTAATGTTGTATAAAGAGTTCCGCCGGAATGGCGGGCTAATTTGATTTGCCGATTTCTTTATGAAAACCCCGCTTTAATCGGCGGGGTTTTTTATTGGCGAAGTTGACAATCTATTTGGCTATTTGGCAAAATAGGCAAATAGATGAATGATATGAAAAATAAAATAAATACGAAGTTTTTTCGACAAGCTGTCGTGATAAAAGCTCTTGCGCATCCGACCAGGCTTTCAATTGTGGATATGCTTTCCAAACGGAATATTTGCGTATGTGAAATTACAAAAGCGATAGGCAATGATATTTCAACCGTTTCAAAACATTTATCCGTGCTTAAAAATTCCGGTCTTGTGGACATAACAAGAAAGGGGAATCAAATTTTTTATAATCTCAAGTGCCCGTGTATATTGGAGTTTATGAATTGTATAGCAAAAGTTTCCAAAACTGCCGCGAAAGAAAAAATAAAGCAAATTTCTTGTTGCGATAGAAAAAAATAAGGCGGTAAATATGAATTGGAATAGAGAATGGAAATATTTGGCGGGGCTTACGGGCTTATTCGTTTTTTTCTTTTTTCTGCCTGTGGGCTTTGAACGGTTTGATAATGCCATTTTTGAAGCTTTATATCTTATGAAGTGGTACGCGAGAGAGCATGTTATTTTATGCCTTGTGCCCGCTTTATTTATAGCCGGAGCGATTGCTGTTTTTGTCAGTCAGAACGCGGTGATGAAATATTTCGGCGCGAAAGCCAATAAAATTATTTCTTATGCCGTTGCTTCCGTTTCAGGAACAATATTGGCCGTTTGCTCTTGCACAATACTTCCTCTTTTTGCCGGAATTTATAAGCGAGGAGCGGGACTCGGACCCGCTATAGCTTTTTTATACGCGGGGCCGGCTATAAATATTCTCGCTATAGCGCTTACCGCTAGGATTTTAGGATTTGAGCTTGGCATAGCCAGAGCTTTAGGAGCTGTTCTATTTAGCCTTGTTATAGGGCTTTCAATGCATTTTATATTCAGGAAAGAAGAATTGGATAAAGTTAAGAAACAGATTGATTTACCTCAAGAAGAGGAGTTAAGGCCCTTATGGCAGACTATTATTTATTTTGGCGCTATGGTCGGAATTCTTATATTCGCCAATTGGGCCAAGCCATCATCCGAGGTCGGTATATGGCATCTTATTTATATAAAAAAATGGATTTTAACTTCATTTTCGTCTGTAATATTCGCGTTCACACTTATTAGATATTTTGACATTAAGATGTTTAAAGTTATTCTTACCTCGGCGCCCGCGATTATTCTTGCCGTGCTTTTGCCTGATTATCCGGTTATGTCTTTTTCCGCCGGTTTTATTGGGCTTTCATATATTCTTAATACCACAAAAGGAGAGATGGAAGATTGGTTTGTGTCTTCATGGGATTTCGCGAAGATGATTGTGCCGCTTTTATTTATAGGTGTAATTGCGGCGGGGTTCTTGCTTGGCCGTCCCGGCCATGAAGGTATAATTCCTTCACAGTGGGTTGAAATGGCGGTGGGAGGCAATTCTTTAAGAGCTAACTTTTTCTCGTCCATAGTGGGAGCTTTTATGTATTTTGCGACATTGACGGAAGTTCCCATTCTTGAAGGGCTTATGGGAAACGGCATGGGCAAAGGTCCGGCTCTTGCTTTATTATTGTCAGGCCCGGCTCTTTCTCTTCCCAATATGCTGGTTTTAAGGCAGGTTATGGGAAATATGAAAACAATTGTTTTTGTTATTTTGGTTATTATAATGTCCACAGCGGCCGGAATGATATACGGGACATTTTTTTAAAAAAGGAGGCTTCATGGAAAGTTATCATCATAAATGTTCAGGGCATTCTCACGCTCACAGCGGGAGAAATCTATCAACAAAAAAATTCTTTTGGGTGACGCTTTTAAACGCTTTTATTACGGCGGTTGAAATAGCGGGGGGAATTTTATCGGGCAGTTTGGCTTTGCTTTCAGACGCCATACATAATTTAAGCGATACCATATCCATAGCCCTAAGTTTTTTTGCCTGGAAAATATCCGGCAAAGAAAAAAATATGCGCAAAACTTATGGCTATAAGCGGGCTCAAATTATAGCCGCTTTTATTAACGCTTCAACCTTGATTGCCATTTCAATATTTCTAATTTTTGAGGGAATAAAACGATTTGCAAATCCTGAAACAATAAACAGCTCCCTTATGATTGCTGTTGCCGCCTTCGGCCTTTTGGCCAATTTATTTTCCATGTTATTGCTTGAAAAGGATTCTCATGGAAATATGAATGTTCGTTCAGCTTATTTGCATATGATGGGTGATATGGTTTCTTCGGTGGGAGTTCTTCTTGGCGGCATAGCCATTAAAATGTGGGGAATATTATGGATAGATCCTCTTCTTACAATCGGCATAGCGTTGTATATTATTATTGAGAGTTGGAAAATAGTAAAAAAAGCCGTGGATATTTTGATGCAGTCTTCAGCTGAGATTGACTATGAAGCGTTAAGGAAAGAGATAGAGTCTATGGATGAGGTGAATAATATTCATCATGTTCACACTTGGCTGGCTGATGAAAATACGGTTTATTTTGAAGCGCATATTGATATGTTTGATTGTATGCTTTCGGCGGTGTGTCCGGTTTCAAAAAAAATTGAAAAACTTTTAAAAGAGAAATATGGCATTAGTCATTGTACTTTGCAGTTTGAAACGGACCATTGCTCCGATAAAGACTTTTTTAAAAAATAAGGGAATTAAAAAGTATAATAGTGATTGGAAAATTATAATTTATTAGGATAATTAGATGAAAAAAATACAAATACTTGGATTAGGCTGCCCGAAATGTCAAAAGCTTTATGACTTGGCTGAAGAAGCGGCGAAAGAGCTTGGCATTGAATATGAAATGGAAAAAGTGGACGATATAAATAGAATATTTGATATGGGCGCTATGACTACTCCCGCTTTGGCCATTGACGGAGATATTAAATTTTCCGGCAATATTCCCAACACCGAAGAACTTAAAAAAATCATCGCCAAATGACTCCATCAGCGATTATATGAAGAAGATTCTTTTTTTATGCACCGGTAATTCATGCAGGTCGCAAATGGCGGAGGGTTGGTGTAATCATTTGCATAAAGGAAATATTGAAGCTTTTTCCGCCGGCACCGAACCTGCCGGGAAAGTGAACAAATACTCGATTTTGGCTATGAATGAAGTTGGAATTGATATTTCAAATCAGCGTTCAAAACATCTTGACGAACTTAAAGATATTGAATTTAATTTGGTTATAACCGTTTGCGATAATGCCAAAGAACGATGCCCTCTTTACTGGGGACAGGCCGAAAAAATCCATAAAAGTTTCCAAGATCCTTTTGTTTTGGCGAAAAATTCAAAGACTGATGAGGAAGCTCTTAATCATTATAGAAGAATTCGTGATGAATTAAAGGATTTTATTTTAAAGCTTTAAAGGGCGCTCAGTCCTTTAATATAAGATGTTTTCTGTCTTCGCCCTTCTTAAGTTCTTCAACTATCTTATCCATATTATTTTGAATGCTTTTTATGTTTTCCTCTATCGAAGGTGATTGTACAAGAACGCAGGAGAATTTTTTAATCATTCTATTGATATTTGGTCCGAATATTTTGGAAACAAGCACATCGGCATCTTTTAAAAAATAGCCAATACCTCTCGCTTTACTTGGGTCTCCATGCTTTATGCTTTCCTCTTCTTCAAATTTGGCGCTTTCTCTTTTTTCCAAAAATTCTGTTTTTGTGGGAGATATTTTATAAAACAAATAATAATTTGAGTCTCCGAAATGCCTGGTCATATTCAATGTTTTTCCGTCATTTGACGCGAAAGCAAATATTAAGTCCATAGAATGTTCTCCTTATATATGTTTTAAGTCCGGTAAATCTTTAAGAAGTTAAAAAACTTTCCAGTTAAGCGCGATATTGAGTTTCTCTTCCCATTCATAATTGGCATAGCCTGATGTCATATCTATATTGTCTATATTCCAACTCATATTTAAACTTATATATTTTGTAATCGCGGTTATGAGCGTATTATCCCATTCAAGTCTTATTTTTTTGGATTTTGTAGAGGCATTCCAAGGGTCTTGAGTTTTATTGAAACTTGAATAAAATCCGGCCTTGGATGTGAATGATATGTTTTTACGAACGGTATTTTTATAATCCAGCACCAATTCTATCCCATTTGAATGTTCGTAAAGACCCGTATTTTTTGGAGTATTGGCATAATGCTGAATAAAACAGCCTGTTCTGACCACAAGTTCCTGCGCCTCTCTTGAAATTAAAGGGCTGCCTATTCCGGCGCTTTCTCTTAATTGCAGAGGCCTAAAGGCCAGCCATTCATTGATATAACTTGCGTCCCTTATGGAAGTTTGAAGGTTTACGGCGAGATAAGGATTAAAAGCTTTTATGGTTTTCCATCTGCGTACGGAATCAACTGTTAATTTATCATTGCTTTCGGTCCACTTGCCGCTTGAAGCCGGATCGGATTCATCTTTGTTTTTCGCGCTGGAGTATTCTAAATTCAATGTGTTTTTCCAATTATATTCTTCAATATCTTCGGTAAGTTCTCCTTTTATAAGAATGCCGTAATTTAAGCTTTCTTTTGAATACAAAGTTCCCGTTTGTCCTGTTTTGGACTTTGATTGATTTACAGTTAAAGAAAAATTAAGAAATTTTGTCCAGTTGGCGTTTGAAGGGATAATTGCGTTGGGTATGATAATTGCCGATAAGAATATTATTTTCACTATATTTTTCATTTTCAGACGTAATTATAGCAAATGGAAAGTTCCGCTTAAATAAGGGCTTTTAACGGGTTTTAAAAGTTTAACAAAGGTGTATGAATATCAAACGACCATAACCCCCCGTAGATTTAATTCCCCGCTAATTCCAGAGGAATCTAAACGCGGGAAATAATAAAATCTAAGCACAGGGGGTAAAAACCACGCATGTGGTTTTTAGAATTTATAACCTATTGTTATACCGGGCAAGTGAGCGCTTGATGAATATTTTCCGTTAAGCGAAGTGATTGGCGTCGCGCCTGTGGCGTAGCTGTTTATTATTGTTCTTTCAATAAAATTCACATATTGATACATTACATCAATAGTCATGTTTCCGTTTTTGTAGCCGGCGCCCAGAGAAAATGCAAATCTGTCCGAATCCGGCATTCTGGTTTCAAATCGTTGGTCTTTAATGGGATTAAAGTCATAGAAAAAACCGCCTCTAAATTTCCAAGCGGGGGAATATGTATATTCGGTTCCAAATCTTAAAGCCCAAACACTTTTCCAGTTTTTTGTTTGTATCACTGTGATTAAAGGCGCGCTTTGCTCAATTACAAGGTTTTTGTATGTTGTCCAATTGGTGTAATCCGCTTCAGTTGAGAAAAGCCATTGATTATTGCATTTATAAGCGGCGCCTATTTGAAGCATATCGGGTGTTGTGAGCTTTGTTTTTACGTCAACTGTCACAGTGCTTACTTTCGATTTCCCATTTATTTTAAATTTTAATTTACTTCTATAGTTGGCGCCAAATGATAAATTGTCACTGTATTTATATATAAAAGATGTATTGTATCCAAAAGTCCACGCATTGCCGGTAAGTTTATAATTTTTGTTCGTGAACGGAGCGTAAGGATAAATACTTTCCAGGGTCGCGTTACTTTTCGCGCAATTAAGTCCAAAAGCAAAATAAAAATTATCTTGGAGTTTATAAGCGGCGTTTAAATTAAAATTAATCACATTTATTTCGGAAAATGTGGCTATGTATTTTGTTGAAGAAGTGTCGGCCCATTCGGTTGAAAGGCCGAAAGGGGCGTTTATTCCCAAACCAAAAGATAGATTCTCATTATACTTGTGGGTGCTGTAAAAATGAGGGGGAATATGAAGTTTTTTTTTGGTTGAGTCCGAGCCTCCGGCATACTCATGTTTTGTCAAAGGATATACCATAATGGAGCCGAGTGAGATTTGAGTGCCTTCAAGGTCAACTATAGCGGCGGGATTATGCCAGACGGCCGAAGCGTCACTGGCTACGGCTACGAAAGCGTTTCCCATGGCTCCCGCGGTTGCTGATTGATCGGCAAGTCTAAAGCCGGCGGCATTTGATATGGAAACGGTGAAAATTGATAATAAAACCGCAGTAAAAAATCTTTTCATTTTTTTTCCAAAATAAAAGCGGTTGTTATAACAACCGCTTTTATTTGTTTGCAAACAATGCCTAACGAGAACATCTTTTATCAGCTTCCAAGCGTGGCCACCATTACGGCTTTGATTGTGTGCAGGCGGTTTTCCGCTTGATCGAAAGCTATACATGCTTTTGATTCAAAAACATCTTCGGTAACTTCAATGCCATTATTAAGACCGAATTGCTCAGAGACTTCAGCGCCGACTTTTGTGTCCGCATTATGAAAGGCCGGAAGGCAATGCATAAATTTAGTGTCGGGATTACCGGATTTCTTCATGGTTTCGGCGTTTACCTGATAGGGTTTTAATAATTTAATTCTTTCTTCCCAAACTTCTTTGGCTTCACCCATGGATACCCAGACATCGGTGTGTATATAGTCCGTATTTTTAACGGCTTTTTCTACATCATCGGTAATGGTTATTCTGGCTCCGGATTTTTCAGCTATTTTTTTGCATGTTTTAATCAGTTCGGCATCGGGCTGTAAACCTTTTGGCGCTCCTATTCTGACATCCATTCCCAAAATGGAGCCTATTGTTAAAAGAGAACGGCCCATATTGAATCTGGCATCGCCCAAATAGGCAAAAGAAATCTGTCCCAAATCTTTGGAGGAATGTTCCATCATAGTCAGCGCGTCCGCCAGCATTTGAGTGGGATGCCATTCATTTGTTAAACCGTTCCATACGGGCACTCCGGCGTGTTTAGCAAGTTCTTCAACAATTTCATGGCCAAAGCCTCTATACTCAATACCATCGTACATACGGCCTAAAACGCGCGCAGTGTCCTTAATCGTTTCTTTAACACCCATTTGAGTGCCGCTTGGTCCAAGATATGTAACATGGGCGCCCTGGTCATACGCCGCCACTTCAAAGGCGCAGCGAGTGCGTGTGGATGCTTTTTCAAAAATCAAAGCCATATTTTTGTTCTTAAGTTTTTGCTGTTCAGTGCCAGCATATTTGGCGGCTTTAAGTTCTTTGGATAAGTTCAAAAGAAAAAGCATTTCGTCTTTTGTAAAGTCGAGTTCTTTCAAAAAATGTTTGTTTTTAAGATTTATTTCCATTATTGAGTCTCCTTAGTAAATTGTTTCTTATATTATACTCAAAAAAGGTAAATGGAAATAGGGTAACAAACTGCAAATTAAGGTTGAGATTTAGATTGAGTTTAAGGAAAATTACATAACAATTTTTTTTTATTCCTTAATCTTAATCTTAGGCTCTGAAAAAGAATTAACTTGACACTTGGCCGACTGATTTTCGAACGAAACGAGAAACGAAGAGCGCGTGGCGCTATGTCGCCATAAGCGATGGGTGGACTGTGTTTTCAAAGGACTGTTATGGACACAAGTTCTCGCTTTGCTATCTTGCAGTGTGACGAAGTTGTAGCCGAAAATCAGCCGGCCCCATAGCATAATTGCTATGGGGAAGCTCATATTTTATTAATTTCTTCGTTGCTCCTTATTCACAGGCATAAAGCCTGCTCATTCGTTGCGCCTTGAACTCAATTTAAATCCGAGCTTCCAAGTGTTAAGGTAATTCTTTTTCAAAGCCTTAGTCTTGAACTGTAGTTTAAAATGGTAATATATATTCGGAGTTTTAATATGAAAAAAACAAAAAAAATAATTGCATTGGGGCTTATGTCGGGGACATCCGCGGATGGAGTTTCCATTTCAGCCGTTAATATTTGTTTTAAAGATAAATTTATTGAGGTTTTAAAATATAAGACTTATTCCTATAATTTAAAATTGCGAAAGAAGATTCTTTCAGCTCCTCAAATGAACGCTTTTGAGCTTTCAGAATTAAATTTTGAGCTGGGGCTTATATGGGCAAAAGCCGTAGTTAAGTTTTGTAAAGACGCCAATTTAAAATATAAAGATATCGCCGTAATAGGTTCTCACGGTCAGACCGTTTGTCATAACCCTTTAGCCAATATCCCCAATACCTTTCAAATTGGAGAGGCCTCGTTTATCGCCAAAGAGACAGGTCGGCCCGTTGTTTGTGATTTTAGGCCCATGGATATGGCTTTAGGGGGACAGGGCGCTCCTTTAATTCCTTTTTTGGATGAATTCATGTTTGGAGATTCCAAATCTAAATTACTTTTGAATATAGGCGGAATAGCTAATTTTTCAATGGTTGGAAAAGGTGTTAAAACTTTTGCCTGTGATACGGGGCCCGGAAATTGTCTTATGGATTCTCTTATTGAGCATATAACAAAAGGAAAAGCGCGATTTGATAAAAACGGAACTTTAGCAAAAAAAGGGAATATTGATTATAAGAAAATCGATAAAATGCTTAAAGAATCTTTTTTCAATATGAAACCGCCAAAATCCGCCGATAGGCGTGAGTTTTCCCTTAAGTTTATAAAAAAATATTTTAGAAATATTAACGCTAAAACCCTGCCCGATATAATGGCGACTTTAAATTATTTAACAGCCAAAAGCATTGAAACGGCAATTAAGAAATATGTCCGCTTAATTCCTTCTGAAATGATAGTAAGCGGCGGAGGCGTTTTTAATCTTGAATTGATGAAGAATTTAAGGGACTTGCTTAAACCTGTGAAAATTTCAACTATTGCCGATTATTCCATGCATCCCTTATCAAAAGAGCCTGCCTGTTTCGCTCTTTTGGCTTGGCAAGCTTTAAATGGAAAAACAAATCATCCGTCTTCGGCAACAGGCGCTAAAACTAAAAAGATATTGGGGAAAGTAATAAGGTAAAATAATTAAACATGAAAAAAGAAATCAATCTGACATTGCCCAAACATATAAATGATATCTTGAAAGATGTTTCAAGGTCTCTTTATTTAAGCATAAATATTTTTCCATATCCGATTAAAAGTGTAATGGGCATAGGATATATTATCTGCCGCGCCGCCGACACTATTGTTGATTGTCCCAATATAGACAGTGATTTTAAATATAAAACCATAAAATTATTCCATAATATTGAGTCCCCTGAAACAAGAACCGCTATTTCCGCTATATTGAAGGAATATTCGTCAAAAATAAATAATCCAAAAGAAAAACCCTTAATGAGAAGTATGACGGAAATATTTGATTTTTATGCGGCTTTGCCAAAGATTTATAGAGAAATGGTTAATGAGATTGTGGATGGAGTGGCCCATGGAATGGAAATTGATATTTTATCTTTTCCATTCAAAGATAAAAAAACCATCTTGCCATTGCAAAAAGAAGCCGACCTTGAGAAATATTGCGCTTATATAGGCGGCGCGCCCGGAGTTTTCTGGGCGAAACTTTATGGCAGGACTCTGCGTGAGAAAAATAGCAAGACGCTTAAAAATTGTGTTCAAATCGAAGATGCCAAAAGCATAGGGGAAGGTCTTCAAATTACCAATATTCTTAAAGATATGGCGCATGATTTGCGTATGGGACGATGTTATATTCCGCAAGAAGATTTAAAATCCGTAAATTTAAGTCCGGAGCTTCTTTTAGAGTCGGCTAATAGAGACCGTCTTCAGCCGATTATTTTTAAATGGATAGTATGGGCCGTAAACAAACTTGATATAAGCGAGAAATTTCTCTCCTCAATTCCCAAAACGGAATTTGCCATGAGGGCCGCGATGGTATGGCCCGTTTATTGGGCTATGGATACGCTTAGCGAGGTTGTAAACGGCAATCCTCTTGATTCATCCGCCGCGCCAAAAATAAAAAGAAGCAAAGTTTATTCCACTATTATGGCCACGCCGCCCATTCTTTTGAGCAATACCGCTTTTACCAGAGGTTATAGATTTAGAAGAGAAACGCTTATTGTGTCGATGTCTAAGGGAAAGTGAAATTTAATTTTTAAGAAATAAACGGAGAAAACTATGAGCCCCAATCATTCACACTGTTTGTTAATTGCGAAGAAAGCTCAAAAATACCATATATGCGCGGGGATTGTTTTTTTAATGATTTTGCTTTTAGGCTGTTCCGGCGTTCGTCCGACTCAAGTTGATATTGAACAAAAGCGTCGCGTCAAAATGGAAATGACTTCCGTTATAGATATGGTGCGTTCTCGTCGAATGCCTCCCATCGAATTTAAATTTAATTCCGCGCAATTGCTTTCAACTTCTTTTGATTTGCTTGATAAAATCGCGGATATCTTGCTTCGTTATCCTAATTTTAAACTTATTGTTGAAGGGCATACCGATGATGTTGGAAATGCCAAATATAATAAAAAACTTTCATATATGAGAGCGAATTCCGTAAAAGCCTATTTGGTTAAGCGGGGCATTCATCCTACGGATATAAGAACATATGGTTTTGGCAAAGAACGGCCGATTGTGCAAGATACTTCCGATGGAGCCAGAGCTCTTAATAGAAGAGTGGAATTTAGAATAAGCACAAGGGATTGGGAATCAGTTTATTAAAAATTGGAGCCTATATGAGCAAGAGGGGAACTGCTTTGTCTGAAATGGAGCGAGCAGTCAATAGTTTGCTTGATAAAAACCAGCCTGAACTCGCGCGAAAACTCGCGTTTGCCGCAGTTTGTAAATTTCCTAAAAATAAGATATTGGCCGATCTTCTTGAAAAGGCTTTAAGCAGTGTTAAGGATATTAAGCTTATCGAGAAGATTTATAACAGAGTCTTTAAATATAAGGATGTCTGTCCGGCAAATTATTATCATTTGGGGATGTTTTATAAGAGGGTGAGAGATTTTAATAAAATGAAGCGGGTATTTGTTAAGTTCTTGCGCTTTAGAAAACGCGCGGATATTATTCACACATATATTGCCTATTGCACTTTAGATAAGTATGATTTGGCTTTTGAAACCGCTGAAAATATAATTGATACCCCTATGCATGATCGCGTGCTTTCCAGATTATGGAATCCATGGGGAGATCGCGCGAGCGCAATGCCTAAAATCTTTTTTATTGATAGGCTTAACGCTCTTAAGCGCGCTAAAATAAGAAAAAAATTTGAGCATTACCGTATTTTTTTTCGCGCCGCGTTATTGTTTTACAATAACAGACGGGAAGAGGCGGTTCGTGAATTTAAAAAAATGCCAAAACTTTCACCAGAGCGTTATGGCTGGATGCATTTTCCAATTGGCTGGACATATCTTTATTCTTGTAACTTTCAAAACGCCTTAAATGAATTTAATCAAAGCGTAAAGTCCGAAGTTTCTCGAATTCCGTCTATGGGAAGAATAGGCGAAATATATATATGCACCGGGAGCTTTGCCAAAGGTTTTGATGAATTCGCAAAAGCTTTAAAAGTCGCGGCTTTTGAAGAGACCGCGGGATTAATTACATGGAAAGGTCAGATGCATCTTTTTACAGGTGATTATAAAACGGCGGTAAAATTGCTTGGCAAGGGAGCTGAACTTGGAGATGATGTGGCGTTTTGTTGGCGGGGGGCGGCATACGCGAGGATGGGAATGCTTAAAAAGGCGTTAAATGATTTAGATAAGGCCATCAAGCTTTTTCCAACTGATTTGGAAGCTAGAGTTTGGCGCGCGGAAGTGTTAAGACTTTCCGGCAAAAATGAGCAGTCGCTAAAAGATATAAATATTGTTATCGCGGCTGATGATAAATATATTTGGGCGTATTTTAATAGAGCTCTTATTAGGCGCGCGATGAACGATTATAAGGGGATGAAAGAGGATTTTGAAAAAATAGACGGCAATATTATTCAATTTATAGAGGATAAGTTGTTTGAGGGGAAGAAGCCTGCGTCTGTGGAGCGGATGCTAAAAGTTTTGGAAGAGGGCTTCAAGCTTGCTATGGGAAATCGTAGGAATGATAAGTATTTTTATCCTATTTGGATGGGTGAAAAATAACGCTTTGAATTACTTTTTTAACTTTCGGCGTTTTCTTAATTGCTGAGCGTATTTATATTGAAATTTTGTTTTTTTAATATTTCTCGAGTTGTCTTCCGGAAACCATTCAAACTCTTTTCCCGCTATTTTTATAACTTCACCTTCATTGACGCCCTCTTTTTTAAGGGCTTTATCAAGACCTATCAGTTTGAATGTGTTTTTTAATTTCAGCACAGCTTCGTCTTGAGCGAAATTAGTCATGCTGATTAATTTAAGGAGATTTTTACTTTCCACTTCCAATAGTCCTTCATTATTGCGGAAAATTTTAAAGCCTTTTTCCATAAAGCGGTTTAAAGGAGGAATGCTTTTGGGTTTCGCTTTGGAAAAAGAAATTTCTTCTATTTTTGGAAGTGTGGCTATAATTTTATCAAGGAGTTTTGTTATGCCTTGGGAAGTTATTGATGAAACCAAGAATATCTCTCTGCTTCTATATCTTTTTTTAATTTTTTTAAATACTTCTTCGGCATTTGGCAAATCAGCTTTATTTATCACCAAAATTTGTTTTTTCTTGGCAAGTTTTGGTGAAAAATTTTTTAATTCCGAGTTTATTAATTTGATGGAATCTATAGGTGATACATTTTTAAAGCCATTGGGGTCTATAAAATGCAGTATTAATTTGGTTCTTTGTATGTGGCGAAGAAAAACATCTCCAAGTCCCTTTCCTCTATGGGCGCCTTCTATCAGACCGGGAATGTCAGCCGCTATAAAATCCTTTTGTTTATGCAGTATCATCCCAAGATTGGGTTTTAATGTTGTAAAGGGATAATCGGCAATACGAGGTTTAGCGTCCGATATCGCCGAAAGAAAAGTGGATTTTCCCGCATTGGGAAATCCGGCCAAGCCGACATCCGCGAGAAGTTTTAATTCAAGACTAATATCTATCTCTTCGCCCGGTTCTCCGTTTTCAGCGTATTTTGGAGCGGTATTTTCTTGTGTTTTAAAAGATGTATTGCCTCTGCCGCCTCTGCCGCCGCGAGCCACGAGAAATATATCTCCCTCTTTATTTAAATCTTGCAGTACGGTTTCACCGTCTTTAATAAGCGTGCCGATAGGCACGGAAATAAAAATATCCGGTCCTTTTCTTCCGTATAAATTTTTGCCTTTTCCATGGTCGCCATCTTTGGCTGTGATATGGGGATGTCTTGAAAGGTCAAGCAAGGTATTAACATTTGGGCTGGTTTTTATATAGATATCTCCGCCCTTGCCGCCATTTCCGCCATTAGGTCCGCCATAGGGAATAAACTTTTCCCTTCGAAATGACATACAGCCATTTCCGCCCGCTCCGGCCTTAAGGAATATTTTCAGCGTATCTATAAATTCAAGATGAGATTTTCTGGTAGTATTTGCCATAAAAAAAACCTCCCAACCATTTTTTTATATCGATTAGGAGGTAAAAAGAGTTGATTATTTTGCTAATTCGGGATATACGCTTATTTGTTGTTTTTTGCGATTTACCCACTCAAATTTCACTCTGCCCGTTGCTTTCGCGAACAATGTGTCATCAGTGCCTCGTCCGACATTTAAACCGGGGCGAAATTTTGTTCCTCTTTGTCTTACCAATACTTCACCGGCTTTTACAAACTGGTCTCCGTATCTTTTGACTCCTAATCTTTGTCCATTACTGTCTCGGCCGTTAGTACTTGACCCTTGAGCTTTGGTATGTGCCATCGTAAAGCCTCTTCTAAATTATTTCAAGCGGCCCATATTGATCGCCGCCGGATATGCCCGGAACTTATGAAAGCTGGATATCTTTAATTTTTATCTCAGTCAGTTCCTGACGGTGTCCGCGGGATTTTTCATAGGCTTTTTTAGGTTTTTTTCTAAAAACCAGTATTTTTTCACCTCTGAGATGCCGCAAAACCTGAGCGGTTACTTTAGCTTCGGATTTCTTCTCTTGAGTTTTGTTATCTTCGGGAGAAGCGCTCCAGAGAGCTTTAAAAGTAACCTCATCGCCTTCAGTTGCCGAGAGCTTCTCAATCTGCAGAATTTCTCCCGGGACGATCCAATATTGTTTACCACCTGTTTCGATTATCGCATACATAGTAACCATATGATAGCAATTTTATAAATTCTTGGCAAATGATTGATTTGAGGGCGGAATGAAATTGTAAATATATTATAAGTTTTTTTGAAGAACTTTTGAATAGGAGGAGATAATTTGTCATAATTAGTTTATATTGAGTAGTCATTCAAACGCGGAGGGAAGATATGTATGAAGATATGAGTAAGCTTTTTATTCAGCCTGTAATGGATATTTGGGAGATTTTTCTGAGCTATGTGCCCAATGTCGTGGCCGCTCTTTTATTTATCCTGGTGGGTCTTTTTCTTGCCAGAGTGTTTAGGTCTATTCTGGAACAATTTTTTGGAAGAATAAAACTGGACAGATACACCAGCAGAATAGGCATTAATGAAATATTGGCAAGGTTTGGTTTGGGGAAGTCTCCGTCTTACGCGGTGGCTTTCGCGGTTTATTGGGCGGTGCTTCTGGTATTTTTTGTATCGGCGCTCAATGTAATGAATCTCACCGTTATCTCTCAAATTCTTCAGACGGTGGTTGTTCAATTTGTTCCCAAAATAATTGTGGCCACAATGGTGGCTTTCGGCGGATTGATGCTGGCTAAATTTATGAGCGATATTGTTTTAAATTCTTCAATAGCCAATAATTTAAAAGGGGGACGGTCTCTTTCCAAAATAGTTCATTTTGTTGTTTTGGTTTTTACGGCCATAATCGCTCTTGATCAATTGGGAATTGAAATGAAGATAATTCGCTCCAGTTTAAATATTTTATTGGGGTCTATCGGTCTGGCTTTCGCTCTGGCAATGGGGCTTGGCGCCAAAGATGTGGCGCGTGAAATAGTGAGCGGTATGTTTACTTCGGAGAACAAAGAAAAGAAATAAATTCTTTAATTTAAATAAAAAAAACTCCCGTAAAATAAATTACGGGAGTTTTTTTATTGCTTAATCCTTTTGGAATTTCGTTATTCCGCGTAATCGCGCAAGAAATTACTTCTTGAAGGATGGCGAAGTTTTCTTATGGCTTTAGCTTCTATTTGCCTTACCCGTTCGCGAGTCACTTTAAATATCTTTCCGACTTCTTCAAGCGTTCTGGGATATCCCGAATCTATGCCGAAACGAAGCTTTATTATTTTAGCCTCTCTATCGGTTAGAGTGGAAAGTATTTTTGAGACTTCTCTTCTTCTTAAAAGAGTTACGGCCGAATGAGACGGCGGAAGTCCGCTTTTATCTTCGATAAAATCCTCTAAATGAGAATCTTCATCCTCTCCTATGGGAGTGGACAGAGATATCGGATCCTGCATTATCTTTAGAGAATTTTTAACTTTATCCATGGAGATATGAAGGTGTTTTGAATATTCTTCAATTGATGGATCTCTTCCAAATTCTTGGCGGTATTTTCTTGTAACTTTCATTAACTTGGACACAAGCTCTTTCATATGCACCGGAATTCTTATGGTTCGAGCTTGGTCGGCGATGGCCCTGTTTATGGATTGTCTTATCCACCATGTGGCATATGTGGAAAATTTAAAGCCTCTTTTGTATTCAAATTTTTCAACAGCTTTCATTAAGCCCAAACCGCCTTCCTGAATAAGGTCTGAAAGTTCCAGATTTGAATTTACATGTTTTTTGGCTATTGAAACAACAAGCCTGAGATTTGCTTTTATCAGTTTCAACTTATCTATAAGGATTTGATCTTCCAGAAATGTTATCTTGTCGTTTAGCGATAGGAAATTATCGGGATCGACGGGAAGAGTTCTCAAAAGATGGCTTTCCTTGGTTTTTATAATGGTTATGTTTTCTATCGCGGCTTCCATTTCACTCGGATTAAAGCCCCATTTGGATTTAAAGGTTGAGGGGCGCATCTTTTTTTTCTGAGTTAAGGCAAAATCAGCCATTATCAGTTCCAAGTCGCCGTAGTGTTTTTGATATCTTTCAAGCTCATTTCTGAAATCGCGCAATTTATGGGCGAGATTTTTTATTTTATTCGTTAGCCTTTTTATTTTCTCTTGATTTAAGTTGAGGTCAATGATATTCTTAACTATCATTTTCTTTTTAACATCCACTTGGCCTTTCAGTTTGCGTTTTATTTCATTGGATTTAACTTTTTTTATTTTTTCATCAAGCTTGTTTATTTCTTTTTCCGTTTTGGTTATAAACTTAACCACATTTTTAATTTTTTTCGTCATGGTGGCAAGTTCATAATCGGATTTGCGGCCTCTGGGCATAAGCTCTTTTGTCGTCATCTCATCCTGAGATATCAGCGTTTCCCAATTTCTTATTTCCCGCAAGGTTATAGGAGATTCAAGAACAATCATTCGAAGTTCCTTTTCTCTCTCGCGGATATTTCTTGCCAGAGTTACTTCTTCATCGCGGGTTAAAAGGGGGACTCTTCCCATTTCGGAAAGATACATTCTAATCGAATTTGAAACATCGGGAACCGCGTTCCATTCGTCCGTATAAGCTTCTTTTTCCGCCGCCACAAGTTTATATTTTTTTCTGTCAACGACATCAATTCCCAAATCTTCAAGGGTGGTCATAAGATTATCTATCTCTTCACTGCTCATTGAAGCATTGGTAAGAGAGCGGTTCATTTCTTCAAGCGTTATATAACCGTATTCTTTCCCGAGTTCAACTAAATCTTTTAAAGCTTTTCGTGGTTGGGGCATATATGTTCTCCTTGGTAAACGGCGGTTAAGGCAATTTGGCCGTATTTTTTAATTCATTAGTCAGTTCTTTAAATTCTGTAAGTTCTTCCTGTGTTAAGTTTGAAATATTTCTTCTGAGCGATTGTCTTCGCCTTTCTTTTGCCGCGCGCAAGAGCTGTGTAACACTTGCGGTAATAACTTTCTCAGGACTCAAATCGTCGTCTATTTCTTCATGGGATAATTTTGAGATTTTAGCGGCATAATCGGGAAAATTCGCTATTAATTTATCTATTATCGAGCGGTGATTTTCTCCCGCCATATCTCTTATTACGGTTAATATTTTTTTAGCGAAATCACTTTGCAAATTATTCGCGTTAAGTTTTTCGGCATGAGAGATAAGCGAAGTATCTTTTAAAAATATATGAATGAGGCCTAATTCCAAGGCCGGGATTTCTTCAAAATCCGATTCTTGTTCATTGTTTGAACGCTTTTCTTTCGTTCCGTAATTGATTTTTTTTAATTCTGCCAAAACCGTTTCTTGCGGTATGTTCAACTTTTCCGCTATGGTTTTTGTCCATTCGTTTTTTATAATTTCATCATTTTGCTTGGCAACCGTTTCAAGAATGATTTTTGTTATTTTTGATTTTTCCTGAGCGGGGAGGTTGCGGGGAGATTCTTTAATATGGAGGTTTAATTTAAAATTGATTATGTCTCCCGCTTCGTCCAATTGTTTTTTAAATTCATCCACGCCGTGAGCTATCAAGAAGTCGTCAGGATCAAGGCCATCGGGCAATGCCGCTATTTTGACATAGAGTCCTGATTCCATAAAAATTTCACCGGCCTTTATTGCCGCGTTTTGTCCGGC
>DAOWCC010000039.1 GCA_030639665.1 Elusimicrobiota bacterium
TTAGGATGTTTCCCTTCTGTCAATGCTAAAAATTTTATAGCAGACATTTCTTGCAAATCTTTTGGTGAAGCGCTTTGTTTCATCCATATTATCGCTTGTTCTGTTTGCTCCCCGATTGAATTATTATTTTCAATTTTTTTATCCAATGTTTGTATTATTTTATTTTTAAAGTTTTCAAATTCTACGGATATTAGTCTATTACAATCAGGATTACGGCTTATTGTTTCTTCCTCATTTATATTCAAATAGTTGCAAATCGCTGAATGTATTTTGTTTTGTACTATATGATTTTCATATATCACCATTCGCTTTTGTGTAGTACTATTAAATATATAACCTAAAAGTTCCATTTCCGTACCTAATATGCTTGTTATTGTTTCAGCGTCATTGTCATTGTATTTTGTCCATGCTAATGCTAAAACGATCCCAAACCGCGCAAGAATAATTTCGTTTTGAACCAGTTTTATTTCACTTTGTTTAAAAGTTTGTTTTAGTATCAAATCCGTTTTTTTATTATCAAGTATTATTGGGTTTATTTTTTCACATAATTTCATAAGCATTAATTTTGAAGCGGATTTTTTCTTCCTCTTAAATATTTTTGAATTTGCTATCGCTATAAAAATAATTAAGAATACAAAAAACAAAACAACCTTAAATGTAATTCCAATAATTTCCATCATTTTCTCCTCGATATAAATCAATAGCTACAATTTAAATTTTTTCGGGTTATTCCCTCACATGCGGTAATGGGCGAAGGGGTTATTTCTCTTTAAAAGAATCCACCGTATAAACATATATATCGGTGGATTTTTCTTTCCAGGCCAAAACGGGCAAACCCGCTTTTTCACCGCAAAGAGAACTTAGAAACTTGTCCCTGCTTTTAAAATGTTCCCAAACCTGTGGAAGATAAGTGCCGCTTGAACGACCTTTCTTAATAAGAACTCCATGCTTGTCTTTTTGAACATCTTTATAACTTTCAATCTTAATCATAGGTGAAAGGATTGAGATTTCAATTTTAATATCTTTCAATTCTTCTTCAGTTAGCGGAGGGAATCTATGATCTTCAAAAGCCGCCGAAGTGGCAAAATTAATAATAGCATCCAAAAGAGTAGTCCTCGGCTCCATGGTTCCAATACAGCCGCGCAACTGTCCTTTTTCAGTTAAAGTGACAAAAACCGCCGCGGGAACATTAAACTGCGGAACATCGCTTAAAGGCATAACCATTTCTTTTTTGTTTTTATGATAATAGGCTATGCTTTGACGCGCGTAATGAAGCAAATGCTCTTTATCATCCTCAGTTAATTGCCATATCTCATCGGGCTTATCTTTATTTTCAATAAAAACGCCCGTGCCATAACCTACGACATTTGATTCATCGCCTGAAATTTTACCGGAATGCATATATCTCAAAAGCTTAAAATCATCGGCTCCAAGCTCCATACATGCCACAGCTCCCGCTATAATCGCCGATTCTCCGCAAGCGGAAGTATCCATTTCATATCTTGCTTTGGAAAGCACCAATTTATTGGCTAAATCAAAATAAGATAAATCTCCGCTTTTAACAGCCATACGCAAAGCTTTCATTATGGTTAAATCCGTTTTTGTAGCGGTGTCGCCCGTTGGATAATGAGATAAATCGCTGGAAATACAAATTAAAGCCTTCTTATCCTTAATTACATCAGCAACCGCCTTTCCGGCTTCATAAAGCGTTTTTATATTTTTGGTATTTAATACCATGGGAACTATTTTGAATTTCTTTTTTGATAGAACTTGCAAAAAAGGCAATTGCACTTCAATTGAATGTTCACTTTGATGAGCCTCGGGAATATTTTCAAAAACCTTGGATTTCTTCAATAATTCCTTCGTTATTTTAGAATCAATTTCCACTTGCCCAAGAGGAGTTTCAAAAAACCCTTCTTTCATAAGAGCGACCCCGTCTATATGCATTGTATGGGCGGCGGCAAAAAAAACAATAGTGTCGAAATCCATTTCTTTAATATGAGAAAAACCTTCTCCGGCAATAGCGCCTGAATAAACATAGCCCGCATGGGGAACCAAAAGCCCATAAACTTTATTTTTCAATGGCCCTGTTTTTCTAAGATATGAAATAACATTATCTTTAAGTTCTAAAGATTCTTTAGGATAAAATCGTCCGGCAACAGTAGCTTTTTTAATCATAATAAATCTCCCCAATATAAATGGCAACTAAAAAATTATTATAACAAAATGGAAGAATACTCTTTGCTTTTTCTTTCGTAAAATCTTAAAATAGTAGGGTAGTTTATATAGTGTGGTGGTTGTAGCTCAATGGTGGAGCGTCCGTCTGTGGCACGGAAGGTTGCGGGTTCGAGCCCCGTCAGCCACCCTTTTATTTTTACCAAAGGTAAAAATAAAAGTTCCTGCGAAGCCTTGGCATAGCAGAACAGAAGCAAACTTCGTGCCTACGCGCTTCGTAGGAACGGGTTCTAAACAATGCGAAGTGGAAGTTCCTGCGAAACTTTTTTATCCCTGCGTAGCCTTGGCGAAGTAGGAAGTGAAGCAGAACATATGAAAAATCCTTTTTTCGTTTACATCCTCACCAGTAAAAAAGATCCTCAAAAAATTTATATAGGTAAAACATGTGATTTAAACAAACGTTTAAATGAACATAATAGAGAAGAATCTCCATACAGCAAAACATTTGCTCCATGGACATTGGAGACATATATCGCTTTTTCCAATGAAGAATCTGCAATAAACTTTGAAAAATACCTCAAAGCCGGCTCCGGTTTTGCTTTTCTAAAAAAACGATTACTTCCAATATGACAAACAATATTAATAAACTTTCGCCGGAAGAAATTAAAAAGCGTTCAATTCAATTCTTTAACGCGACATTCTCAGATTGTATTAACAGTAAATCTTATGGAAAATATTGCGAATTGGTTTATGAAAAAAACTTATGTCAATTCTGCAGAATGGATATGAAACAACTGAAAAAGTTATTGGAAATACTCAAACTTAACAATACAAACAAAGTATTGGATATTGGTTGTGGCAATGGCGTAATAACGGAATATATCGCCAATGAGACGGGAGCTTGCGTTACCGGTGTGGATTTTGCCGATAAAGCCATTAAAAGCGCCAATGATCGGATTAAGAATAATAGCGCAAAAATTCGCTTTATTAATGAAGATATTAATCTTTTGGATATTCCCGGTAACAGCTTTGATACAATTATTTGCATTGACGCTATCGGAAAGCAAAAAAACATAAGAGATATAATTAAAAAACTCAAAACTATTGTTTCCAAAAACGGACAAATGGCTTTTTTTTACAGTGATGAAATATTACCGCAAGAACCGAAAACCTTTTTGGAGCCCGATAAAACCGAATTAGCCACAGCTTTAATAAAAGAAAATTTAAAATATGGCTATTTGAATTTTTCCAAAGAAGAAGGCTTATTGTGGAAACGCAGTAAAAAAGCCGAAATTGACTTAAAAAATGAATTTGAAAAAGAAGGATATATGGATTTATACAATGACATTGTCGATGATTCCGATGAGATTTTGCATGCGATTAGAGAAGGCAGACATTGCAGATATCTTTATCATGTAAAAATTTAATCCTCAGAGAATCTATGACAGATAATACTTATAAAATTTTACACTTTAAAAAAGCAAGAGTTATATATCCCGAAAATGAAAATATTTTGGCAAAACAAACTTATGAAAACTTCGCGCAAGGCATCAATAAAACGCTGGAATTTTTCGGTTTAGATATCGATTTGCCTCTGTTTAACATCTTTATCACTCCAAATAGAAAGGAATATGATTCCTTTGTTTCACATTTAACCGCTACTCCCACAGATAAAAGCAGAGTGGGACAGCCTCAACTGGAGGATTTATATCTGCTTTCGCCAAACGCGTATCCTACCGATGCTGACAAATTTTATCTCAATAAGAATGGCTCCTATGACAAAGATATTTACAATCGCATTGTCGTACATGAAGCGGTCCACATGATAGAAGAATTTATTTCACCAAAAGATTCAATGGAAGTTAGGCCCTCATGGTGGAGTGAAGGACTTGCCGTGCTTGTTTCCGAACAGTACAAACTTGATTCGGATATTGTTAAACGATTGGAAAAAGATTTAATAAGTGGCCAAATTCCAAAGATTAAAGATTTGGACGGCGCGAACGCGTATATATGGGGCTGGTCTGTTATTCGCTTTATTATTGAGAATTTGGGAACAGACAAAATCACTTATATTATGAAGGAAACCTGCGACGCGGATATATTCAAATATCTGCAAACGACAGAAATTGAATTTGAAAAGAAATGGCGGAAATTTGCTCTAAACACCACAAGAAAAATTATTGAAAGTTCAGGTTCGTCCAATTAGGACTTTGGAAAAATACTTATGAAATATTGGAATCTTAAAAAATTGAAGGTGATTTTTTTTATAATGACTGTTATGGTCTGTTCAGGATGCAACGAGAAAATGAATATTAAATGCAATTTAATCACTGTGGAAAATCCTTCAACACTTGATAAAGAAAGTTTGCCCAATACCAATTTAAATATTAAACCAATTATTGGAAAACCGATACCGAATTTAAATTTTTTTTCCAATTTAATATCCGAATTCAATAAAAATGGCGATTGTTTGATTAATGAAATTTTTTATCCTTTACTTAATGAGAAAAAATTTAAAATTCAGGTTATAGCCACTCATGGAATTGAGGAACCCTATGACGCATGGTCCACAAAATATAAGGGGAAAGTTTCATTCTTTTTCAATTTATCTCTGTGGCCAATCAATGATTTAAAAAGAGCCGGAATGCCCGTGATTAAACATGAAATCACCCATGTGTTATTATCAGATTTATTAAAAAGACCTGATAAAAAAAACTCGCTGGAAACAATTGAACATATACTAATCAATGAAGGAATCGCGCACTATATAGGATATACCAGAGATAGAAGCAGAATGTTGATTGATTATGCCGACAAGTGGGAAACGGCTGAAAGTAAATTAAGCGACGCTCTAAAAAAACTATCGGACAAAAATCTTTCCGACAAAGAAAAAGAAAAATTAATATATCAATCAAACACCGGTAGTTATTGGGATAAATACGCGGCTATCGCGGGAATGTTTAGAGCGGCAAAAATTCATGAAACACAAGGAGCAAAAGGCCTTATCGATTGTATTAGAAAAGGAAATCTCCCGCAAAAAAATCAATAATTTAGATTCGGTGTATCCGGAGTTTTAATTTTATAATCTATGAGCCTGTTGCATAACTCGCTTTCGTAGCGTCCGCCTTAGGCGGATGATGCCGAACCGAAGCAACATGAAACGAGCACCCTCGACGGTCGGTTGTGAATTGAGCGGTGCAAAGGCGCAGGCCAAAAGCCGCGATTGTAGCAGAATCGGGGGTTATGTAACAGGCTCCTATGCTCTCGGCATTAGATTCGGCTTTAATTTTTAATTAAAACGAACCGGTTGGACAGTATAAAAAGCCCTCTCAAAAGAGAGGGCTTTTTTATTTTCAAAATCTTAACTAAATTTTTTACCTCATATCTCAAGACTACCTCTTCAAATAAGCCCTCAAAAAAACATATAATTCCAACTGCGACTTATCGCCTATATTTAAGAAAGGATTTCATAACTATGATAGAAAACTATTTAATCTCCTACGGCACTCCCGTAACCTTGGCTGCTGCCTTAGATCTAATATTAAGAATTACAACTCTCATATTGGGATGCTTTATTGCCAATATCGGGAGTAAAAAATATTTAATTAAATTAGCTCACATGGCCGTAAAACGCTCCAAGACAAAATGGGACGATGAGCTTATTAAACAAAAGTTTTTCCGAAAAGTTTCATATTTTATACCGGCTTTGCTAATTTATCTTTTCGCGCCATGGGCTTTGAATGATTTCCCGCATGCCGCTATGCTCCTGCAACGGGCAACCAATGCTTACATGATAATCATAGCGCTTATTTCCATTGACGCCTTGTTAAAAGCCATAGTAGATGTATATCAAAATTTTCCTACAGCGCGAAAACATCCAATCGGCGGCTATATACAAGCCACCGAAATCATCCTGTTTTTTCTGGGCGGAATACTTATTCTCGCCGTAGTACTGGATAAATCACCTTGGGGCTTATTGAGCCTGCTGGGTGGACTAACGGCGGTCCTGATCCTTGTCTTTAAGGATATTTTACTCGGCTTTATCGCCGGCATTCAATTAAGCTTTAACAATATGGTGACCGTCGGCGACTGGATTGAAATGCCTAAATACGGCGCTGACGGAGATGTTATAGAAATTAACCTGACTACCGTTAAGGTGCGCAATTGGGATAAAACAGTTACCACCATCCCAGCCTATTCGCTTATCTCCGATTCTTTCAAAAACTGGCGCGGCATGAGCGAATCAGGCGGACGAAGAATTAAACGCGCCATTTATATCGACATGAACACGATTAAATTTTGTAATGACACGATGCTTGAACGGTTCCGTAAATTCCAGCATTTGCGCGATTATCTCGATAAGAAGATTACCGAGATTGAAGAATATAATAAAGAATTTAAATTTGACACCACCGAGCTTATCAATGGAAGACGGCTCACAAATGTGGGCACATTTCGCGCTTATATAGTCGAATACCTCCGACGGCATCCTAAAATCCACCAGGACATGACCTTTTTAATCCGTCATTTGACGCCCGCGTCAAATGGCTTGCCCATCGAAATATATGTTTTTAGCAATGATCAAGTCTGGGCAAACTATGAAGCAATACAAGCGGATATTTTTGACCATATCCTGGCGGTTGCTCCCGAATTTGAACTCAGAATTTTCCAGAATCCTTCAGGAGCGGATTTTTCAAAACTTGTTTAGAAACTTAAAAAAAAGGTAAATATCCAAACATTTTTGGGTTATACTCCCGAAGTAAAAACGGGAACCACTTACGACAATAATGACTTCGTTAATGCCGAAATTAGATTTGGTTTTAATTTCTAATTAAACCGAACCGGTTGGATATTATGAAAAGCCCTCTCAAAGGAGAGGGCTTTTTTATTTTCAAAATCTTAACTGAATTTTTTGCCATATCTGCCCAATTCCCTTTGGACAGAGCCGTCATTAAACTGATATAATTATATTTGTATTGCTCCAATAGAAATCTTAGGGGGAAATCGTGGAAAAATTAAATGAAGCGGGCTCAGAATCTATTTTTGTACAGCAAAAAAAAGAATGGGGAGAAATTTTAACGGGTTTTGAAACAAAAAATAAGTATTCCGTTTCAAATAGCCTGAATCAGCAAATATATTGGGCGGCTGAGGAAAGCTCTTTCATCTCACGCCTTCTTCTTAAAGGATGGCGGCCATTAGTCCTTCATATACTTTCAACCGAAGGCAAACCTGTTCTAAAAAATATCAGACCATTCAAATTTTATTTTCATGAAATGCGTATTTCTCAAGCGAATGGACAATATTTGGGAACCGTTAAAAAAGAATTTTCCCTACTTTCCAAACAATTTACAGTTAAAGACGCTCAAGGAATTGAAATATTTAGAATCCACGGGCCTTTATTTCATCCATGGACTTTCACTATTTTAAAAAATGATATTGAAGTGGGAAAAATAATAAAAAAATGGAGCGGTATGGGAAAGGAAATATTTACCGATGCCGATAATTTTAATATAACTTTTCCTCAGGGCATAGACGCAAACCAAAAAGCCATATTATTGGGCGCCCTATTTCTTATTGACCTGCTTCATTTTGAACAAAAATAATAGGAGAATCTCCATGACCGAAGAAACAATAATAAGAACCATTGAAACTTTATTAAAAAAATATCCCCAGCAAAAAGAAAGAATTGAAACGGGAGTCAGGCAATGCGCCGATTTATGGACTGAGAAGGACGGCAATATCCAAGATTTTGAAAATTTCTGTAGAAATAATTTTTTAACAGGAAACGCGCTTGAAACTCTTTTTAAAAGATTTGAAGAAAAACTTGAATATATAAACGGACATTTCACTGCCCTTATGCTCCGACTGCGCCATGAAGTGGATGAAAACACCGGCCCCCTGCATCCGATAGACACAATGTTCGCCGCATATTCTCCCGCCGCTCATTTTATGGACGATATGTTTCAATCAAAACTGGCGTTTTCAGCTTTATTAAATTTCAAAACAAAAGAACTTGAAGAAATTCTAAGCAAAGGCAATGAATGGTCAAGAGAAGAATGGGCAAAAACCCGTCTGGCTCAGCAATTTTCACATCGCGTGCCAAGTTCTGTAAACCAAGAACTGACGAACGCTTATATGAAAGCCGATACCTATATAAACGAATATAATATTTGCATGGACGCCGTAGTGGATGAAACGGGAAAAGCTATGTTTAGAAAAGATTTGAAACTTATATCCCATTGGGGTTTAAGAGATGAGCTTAGAGCTTTATATTCCAACCCTCAAGAGAATTTAAAAAAGCAAATGACCATCCTTCAAATAATGGAAAGAATCATTAGCCAAAAATTGCCCAAAAGTTTCATCAATAGTAATAAGAAAAAATATGAGCCCTTCACCAATACATTGGACGGAAGAACTGTCGAAGATGAAAATGATGAAAGATATCAATATGTTTTGGATATTTTTAAAGCCCACCGAAAAGAAGACGCTTATTATCCAAAGACTCCCACTCATGTAGAAAGAAAATTTAAATTGGTCAGAGAGATACCGGAAGAAGATGTGGAAAAATTATTCATAAAGCTTCTTTCCTCTGAAGAAAGCAAGGAAGCCGCCAAATACATAAAAAGCAAACTCAATAGAGACCTTAAACCTTTTGATATTTGGTATGACGGCTTTAAATCCCGCTCATCAATGCCGATTGAAGAATTGGATAAAAAGGTAAGAGAAAAATATCCAAACCTCCAGTCTTTTGAAAATGATATGGCAAATATTCTCAGGAAACTCGGCTTTAAAAGCGAGACGGCGGATTTTGTAGCCTCAAAAATCGAGGTGGACCCCTCCAGAGGAGCCGGCCATGCCTGGGGTCCCGGCATGAGAACTGAGAAATCTCATTTGAGAACAAGAGTTCCTCAAGACGGCATGGATTATCAGGGCTTTAATACCGCCATGCATGAACTTGGCCATTGCGCGGAACAAACCTTTTCCATATATAAGATAGACCATACTCTGCTTCAAGGCGTTCCCAACACATCCTTTACAGAGGGTTTTGCTTTTGTTTTTCAAGATAGAGACCTTGAAATCCTGGGTTTAAATTCAAAAGATGAAAATAGCGAAAAAATGAAAGTTCTCGACACTTTTTGGATGGCGAGAGAAATAGCCGGAGTCTCGCTTGTGGATATGCGCATGTGGCGCTGGATGTATGAAAACAAAGACGCTAATGCCGCTGAATTAAAAAACGCGGTAGTAAAGATAGCTAAAGAAGTATGGAATTTGTATTTCGCGAATGTGTTTGGATTTAAAGATTCATCCATACTTGCCATATACTCGCATATGATTAACAATGGCATGTATCTGCCCGACTATCCTTTGGGCTATATAGTCGCTCATCAAGTGGAAGAATATTTTAAAACCCATAATCTCGCCGATGAAATGGAGAGAATGTGCAAGTTGGGTTCCATAAGTCCGGCCGAATGGATGCGCCAGGCGGTGGGAGAAGAAATATCGCCGGAGCCGCTTATTAAAGCAACAGGCAAAGCGCTTAAAACAATGGTGGCTGACCCCATTAAATAAAATGCTTGAAGAAGAAATAAAAAAATATCATAAGCTGGCATCCATAATTTCTTATGCCGTCATCGGCATAGTTATCATTTATGCCATAACCATTGAGATATTCAGAAACGCTACAGGCTTTAAACCTTTATTGGAGCCTCAGGCCGCGATGATAGCCAAAGTCGCTTCTTTTTTTATAGCGGTATCTGTTTTTACCGTTATCAAACAAATTTCCAAAACAAAACTAAAACCCGAAAATAATAAAATCCCTGAGAATTTTTTACAAAATATGTTCTTTGTGGATATGATAAAAGCGGCAATATTTGAAGTACCGGCTTTTATGGGTTTTATTCTTTTTTTTCTGGCCGGAGCTTACGCGGAGTTCTATATCCTTTCCGCCTTTTCCATTGTCTTGGTAATTTCAAATTTCCCGAAAGCGGCTAATTGGACTAAAGAATTAAGACGGAGATTTCCTTGATATTTATAGGAGACCATCATGCAAATTAAAAAAGAAAATTTAATAGTTATCATGGGAGTATCAAACAACACGGAAAAATACGGCTATAAAATATTTAAGGACCTTTTGGACGCCGGTTATAAGATAAAAGGAATAAATCCAAAAGGCGGCGAGGTTCTGGGGCACAGAGTTTATAAAACCATTGAGGAGATTGATGAAAAACCTGATTTGGTCATAACCGTGGTAAAACCCGAAATAACTTTGCAAGCCGTGAAAAAATGCGGCCAATTGAATATTAAAAAAATATGGATGCAACCCGGCAGTGAATCGGAAGAAGCCATAGACGAAGCTAAGAAATTAAATATGGAAGTAGTAAGCAATGCCTGCTTTATGATAATAAAAAAAGTGTGGTAACCCAACTGTGAGGAGATACAATGAAAAACAAGCTGATTGACACGATAAAAAAAAGAAGGAGCATAAGACTTTATGCCCCCAATAAACCAATCAAAACAGATGTATTGAAAACAATAATAGACGCGGGCAGATACGCTCCAACGGCAAGAGGCGATGAACCTTGGGAATTTATAATGGTGAAAAAAAAGCCCATGCTGGAAAAAATAGCCAATTTAACCGATCATGGAAAATTCATTAAAGACGCCGGCGCTTTAGTAGCCGTCTACTCAAGAGAGACCAAATACTATCTTGAAGACTGTTCGGCTGCGACTCAGAACATTCTTTTAGCGGCTTCGGCTCTCGGCATAGGCACATGCTGGGTGGCGGGGGACAAGAAAAAATATTGCCAAAAAATAAGCATCGCTCTTAAAACACCTTCGAAATTCAAACTTGTAAGTTTAATCGCGCTGGGTTATCCCAAAAGAAAAAATGAATTCAGAGTAATTCAAAAAAGACCGATGAAAGAAATTCTTCACACTGAAAAATTCTAGTTGGGTCTTAAAAATCAAAAACAGCGCGGTAAAAAAATGGACTCTTTAGCGGTTAAAGTTATTGCGAGAATATTCATATATGCCGCGCTGATTTATTTTGTCTTTTCAATAATATTCTTCTTGCTTTATTCTCGTCCCTCGCGCTACAAAAGCCCTTTTACTCCCAAAGATTTTAACGCCGATTATGAAGAAATAAAACTTCAAACCGAAGATAATATCACCCTTGAAGGGTGGTTTATTAAAAACAAAAAAAGTTCCAAAGCAATTATACTCTGCCACGGCTATCCCATGGACAAAGGAAATATCTTTCCCATGACGAGATTTCTTTCAAAGAAATATAATCTGCTTTATTTTGATTTCAGAGGCATGGGCAAAAGCGGCGGATTTTTGACAAGCGGAGGATATAAAGAAATTAAGGATATTGAAGCGGGTTTAAATTTTTTAAATAAAAGAGGTTTTAAAGATATAGGCGCGTACGGCCTTTCACTGGGCGCCTCAACAGCTTTAATGATTGAGGCGGGAAAACTTAAAGCAATAGTGGCAGATTCTCCCTATACCGATTTAACCGCTGTTTTAGATGATATCTTTTCAATATTTGGCCCCTTGCGTCATCCACTGCTTGGCCTGATGAATATGTGGAATAAAATTGTTTTTGGAGTAACAACACAAAATGTCTCACCGCTTAAAAATATTGGAAATTTGAAAATCCCGATACTGATTATTCACGGCGATAAAGATTCTCAATTACCGCTTTCAGGCTCAAAAAAACTGCATGAGAAAAACCAGAAAAGCGAGTTATGGATAATCAAAGGAGCGGACCACTGCGAGACAAGTTTTGTAGCGGGCCCGGAATATGATAAAAGGATTACAAATTTTTTCGACAAAAATTTATAACAGCTAGGCGGCTGGACTGCCAGACAGCTAGACAACACAATTAGGACATACCTTATTTTTTGCCGTTAACTTTGTGCCTCATTCATTCTTCTATGTCTTCCAATCCTATTACACCTCTGCTCTCTGCTTTCTGCTCACTGATCTCTAACCTGTATCCAATGTAACATTGCAAATACGCCCTATTTCCTGTACTATATTTACTATTAAAAGTATAATCAGGATAGGCAGTAAGCGGTATTTAAAAAATTCTAAAATTGGAGGGAATTAATGAAATTAAGAAATATAGTTTTTACTTTTACGATTCTTGCCTTTGGAGCAAGCTCGGTTTTCGCTGAACAATGGCAAGTACTCGGCACACGCCCCATGGGCATGGGCGGAGCCTTTGTAGGTATGGCCAAAGGACCAATAGCGCAATATTGGAATCCTGCGGGCTTATATCAAGAGGATAATGTATCGGGACTTGAACTGGGCGTTGGAGTCGGGATTGAATTTGCCGGTGATATTATGGAAAATGCAAGTCAAATAGGCGACTTAGCTGATGACTTCTCATCAATACAATCTGCTCAAACAGGCGGAACTGCTGTTGACGCTAATGAAATGGCATCATTTGTAAAAACACTGTCTCTTTTAAGCGATATGAATGAACCGGGTAATGGCGCTTTATTTGAATTAGCGGGCGGAATAAACCTTAAACTTTCAAAAATAGCCATATCGGTAAATAATTTTACATCAGCCGGTATAACCCCTATGATTGATACTACTAATATCGCTCTCGATAGCGGCACTGGCGTAAGTGGTGTAGCATTAAATGCAGCAACAGATCAAAGTAGTATGACTACTCAAACACAAAAAGATGCTGCAGATGCTATAGCTCTAGCTATAATCACGATTGGAACCGCAGATTTAAATACACTTCTTGGCACTTCATTTACCGCACAAGAGATAGCAGACAAAATAGTTCAACAAGCTGTAGATGATAATATATCTGATGCTGCAATAACAGAAACTGCCGCTACTTTCACAGAATATGCTACAGATGCGAAAGCAATCATAGGGGCAATATCTGCCGGCAATGACTATACAAACAATACTTCAAACTTAACGGTTGAAGGCGCCTCATTTACCGAAATAGCTTTCGGTATGGCAAAACCTATGTGGATAGACGGACTTTTAGTCGGCGGAAACTTTAAAATGGTTAATGGCCAAGTAGGTTATTCCAAGTTTGAATTCATGGCGGAAGAATCAGGAACAGACAATGCCTTTGATGATTTCTCAGATACCATGGAAAAAAGCTGGAAACCTTCTTTAGACTTGGGATTTTTAATGCAGCTTAATAAAAAATGGTCCGGTCTTCCCTGGAATCCCAGAGTCGGTCTTGTAATAAGAAATCTTACAAGCCCGAAATTCGATAAACCCGCAACGGCTGTCGCGGACGGAAAAGGCGATACATATACATTGGACAGACAAGTCAGAATGGGATTTGCTTTGAGCCCCACCAATTTCTGGCACTTGGCCATGGATATGGATTTAACCAAGAATAATACGCCTATTGACGGTTTCAAATCAAGACAGCTTTCACTTGGAACCGAGATAAACATATTCAATAGACCTAAAATCAATATTCCTCTTAGAGCCGGAATAATGAAAAATATGGCCGAAAGCGATGCCAGCACAGCCTATACAATGGGACTTGGAATAAATCTTGTCCATCTTCATATTGATTTGGGCGGCATAATAAGTGCTGACACAAGCAAAATTGAAGACGATGATGTTCCCAATAAAGTCGCCTTCTCAGGAAGCATAGCTCTGTTGTTTTAAGTCGGCTGGGCAGCTAGACTGCTAGGCGGCAAAAA
>DAOWCC010000214.1 GCA_030639665.1 Elusimicrobiota bacterium
GATTTGCCGGCCGATTGCCTGGGCGTGGATGAAACAAGTTTTGAGCCCACATATAAACTCTTGCCGCGCGGCACTAAAATCGCGGCTGAACTAAACAGGCTTGCCAAAGGCTGTGATACCATTTATTTAGCGACTGACCCGGATAGAGAAGGAGAGGCCATCGCTTGGCATTTAACCCATATTATAAAGGTGCCCGCGGAAAAATTTAAAAGAATAGCTTTTCATGAAATTACCAAACAGGCCATAGCTCATTCTCTTGAAACTCCGAGAGGCATAGATTTAAATCTTGTAAACGCTCAGCAAGCGCGAAGAATTATAGACAGACTTGTGGGTTATAAATTATCTCCTCTTTTATGGTCGAAGATAAAAAGCGGCCTTTCAGCGGGCAGGGTGCAGTCCGTGTCCGTAAGGCTTATAGCGGAAAGAGCTAAAGAAATAGCGGCTTTTAAAGAAGAAGATTATTTCACTCTTTTTACCAAACTAACCAAAGATAAAGCCAATGAATTTGAAGCCAAGGTTGTTAAATGGGACGGACAGACTATTGAAAAAACGGTCTTGATGAAACTTTTTTCCGAGGATTACAGACATAAAACATCCATATTCAAAAAATTCGAGGATACCGTTCCCGTAGCGACTTTCTTGAAAGAGAATGAATTGACGGTGCAAAAAGTTGAGAAGAAATCCGCGAAACAGAAACCCCGGCCTCCTTTTATTACGAGCACAATTCAGCAAGACGCTTATAATAGATTGGGTTTTTCATCGGACAGGACTATGCGCATAGCGCAGAGTTTATATGAAGGTATTGATTTTAATGGCGAGCGCGAAGGTCTTATAACTTATATGAGAACGGATTCTTTTAATGTTTCACAAGAGATGCTGAAAGAAACCGCTAAGTTTATTAAGGAAAGCTATGGCGCGGATTTTGTTCCCGAGAAATTCAGAGTTTACGCGACCAAAGTCAAAGGGGCGCAAGAAGCGCATGAATCCATTCATCCGACCAGTGTTTACAGAAAACCTTCCGACTTGAAAGAGTCTTTAAGCGTTGAGCAATATAAGCTCTATGATTTGATTTGGAGAAGATATGTTTCCTGTCAGATGGAAGACGCTCAATTTGATGTTGTAAGCATGGAAGTGGGCGATGAAAAAAAGAAAGCCCTTCTGCGCGCGAGCGGCAGGACAATGAAATTTGAGGGTTATCTCAAAGTTTATAAAGACCTTAAAAAAGAAAGCGATGATGATAAAGATGAGAAAGAGGGTTTATTGCCGGTGTTAAAAGAAGGCGATATCTTAGAGCTTAAAGATATTGAAACCAAGAGCCATAAAACTTCTCATCCTCCTTATTATAATGAAGCCAGCATAATAAGAACTCTTGAAAAGCACGGCATAGGCCGGCCCTCAACTTACGCGGCTATTATAAAGACGGTAATGGATAGAGGTTATATTAAACGAAACCCAAAAGAAAAGAAAATACTTATCACGGAATTGGGTGATTTGGTTACCGATAAGCTTAAAGGGTTTTTCTCGGATATCATGAGTCTTTCCTATACGGCGGGTATTGAGGGGAAACTTGACAACATTGCCGAGGGTAAAGATGAGTGGATAAAAGTTATGAAAGATTTTTATTCGCCTTTTACCAAGAATTTGAAAATCGCCAGCAAAGATATGACGGTTACAAAGCCGAGCGTGCAAAAGACCAAAGAGAAATGTCCCGAGTGCGGAAGCTTTATGGATTTGCGTGAAAGCAGATTCGGCAAATATCTGGCTTGTTCAAGATTTCCAAAATGCAGAGGCAAAATAGGTTTGGATGCCGAGGGTAATAAAAAAGTAGTGGTTAAGCCCATTAAAACGGATAAAACCTGCACCAAATGCAAGAAGAATAAAATGCTTTTAAGAAAAAGCGCTCGCGGTTTTTTCCTCGCTTGTTCGGGATTTCCCAGATGCAGAAATATAAATCCCATAACGGAAGAAGAAATTATAAAACTGCATAAAGACGCCGGCGTGGAATATGTTCCCGTTGTTACCGAGGCTCCCAAAGCCGCCGATACGGAAAAGAAAGCGGACGGTTCTGAAAAGACCGAAAGCGTTAAAAGCGCTGAAAAGAAATCGGACAGTTCTGAAAATACCGAAAGCGTTAAAAGCGCTGAAAAGAAAACCAAGGAATAATAAATAGAAGACCAGAGGACTGGAAGATTAGCAATGCCTAAAATTGTTTTTATGTCTAATCATTTTAGAGAAATTCAAAATTTAAAGGAGAAAATGTGAAAAAATTATCACTGTTTTTAGTAACTATGTTATTGGCAAGTTCTTTTGTTATGGCTGATGACCACGACGAGAATCATTCAAAGATCAGGCCTTTTGTAAGCCCTGAATTTAATCTTATGGAAAACCCGAAAACATCCGTGATGACGGGAATGTTCAAGAAAATGTCTGTTTTGGTTGAGAAAAACACCGATAAAAAGAAGGGTTATAAAGGCTGGGTTATAAAAGAAGGGAAAAAATTGCCCTTATCTCTTTTTTATAAAAACAAGAAATTGCATGGTGATTTTAACGGAAATAAATTCGCTTATTCAAGTATGAATAAAAAAGATCAGTCATATACTTTTAAAACAGATAAAGGTGAGACCAAGGTTTCTTATTTATATGAAATAAAAGAGGGTCGCCGCATGGGTAATCCTTTATTCATAGTAAAAAATAATAAGAGACATTATTTGATAAGATTGGAAGGCGGATGTTGCGTAAGCCACGGCCTATATTATGCCGCTGTTTTTTACGGTTTAACCACTTTTGATGAAGTTCAAAAGTCTCATAAAAAAACTCACAAGGAACATAAAGAAGAAGACCATGACCATGACCATGACCACGAGCATGATCATTAATTCCTTTTAGGAATCTGAAAGATAAAATTTAAAGCCCCGCATTTTATCGCGGGGCTTTTTTATGTAATTAGGAAAGTTTTGAGTTTTGTGTAGCGGGTTGCCTGCCCGCCTGCCTGTCCGCCGATGCCGTGTGGCGGAATGCCGTGTGGAGGGATTTACCAATCGCCAATGGACTGCTTTGCTTAATTGAAGTTATGGAATTGGCAAAGTTTACGCTATTGTTAGAGCGGGTCCTGTCGGTAAGTTTGTGGGTTTAGAGGCCTTTCGGCATTTACCTGTCAGGGAATTGGCAAAGGTTTTACGATCACTCCGTACAGGTTTTATAATTATGTGACCTTCGGATTTTCCGCCAGCTCCGGAA